>JAGPCH010000252.1 GCA_018058125.1 Ignavibacteria bacterium
GAATATAGTCAATGTAAAAAAAATAAAAAATTTATTTTTACAGGCTGTTTAATTTAAATTTTTTGTAAACATTTAATCTGTAACAAACGACTTACCATTTTGCATAACACGTAATGGAATTAGTTTAATAGTTTTACTTTAACGGGTAGAAATGTTTAATGAAAATTTAAAACACACTTAGCTTAATAATTACTATATTGCATAAAATTATAAATAAAGTTTGAATAAAAGAATTTTAATACTTTGCACAGGAAACTCCTGCAGAAGCCAAATGGCAGAGGGGTTCCTCAGAAACTACGGTCCGGAGCTGGAGGTCTTTTCCGCAGGTACACATCCGGCAAAAGAGGTAAACCTCAACTCAATTGCCGTAATGGATGAAATAGGAATAGACATTTCATCTCACAAACCCGATAATATAAATCTTTATACCGATCAGCCTTTTGATTATGTTATTACTGTATGTGACAATGCAAAAGAAATATGTCCTGTATTCAGCGGAAATGTTAAAAACACACTTCATATTAGTTTTGTCGATCCGGCTGAAGCAACAGGCAGCAAAGAAAAAATAATGGAAGAATACCGTGAAGTCAGAGATGAGATAAAAATTGCTTTCAAACAATTGTATGATACTAAATTAAAAGAGTAAAACTAAAATACTGAATCCGAAGATAAAATTAATTATTTTAACTTCACAAAATTTCAGAATGCAGTTAATATATATTGGTCTCGGAGGATTTATCGGCGCTGTTTTAAGATTCGTACTCGCAAGATTCATTAATAATCATTTCACAACTTTTCCTTTTGGAACTCTGGCTGTAAATGTAACCGGAAGTTTTTTACTCGGATTTATTATTTACGGATTGTTAAACGGAAAAAATATCTCCCCGGAGTTAAGGGATTTTTCTACTATCGGTTTTATTGGAGCTTTTACCACTATGTCGGCATTTGCTTACGAAACGCTGCGTCTTGCTGAGCTTTCAGAATATCTGTATTTTGGTCTGAACATTTTCTTAAACATTTTCCTCTGTCTTCTGGCAGTTTATTTAGGCAAAGAGCTTGCTTTAGTAATTAACAGATAGCAATAAACCTGTAAACAATAGCTACCGAATGGCAATTAAATATAATTGCTAAACTTTTAAACATCTTAAGGTTAATACTACAGTTCTTCTCTTTTCAGCAGATTATTCAGGTCAGAATACTTTTCAAGATAATCTTTATTACTTGCTTTAATTACATTATAGGCTTCTTCCATTCCATAGACACTGACGATCTCACATCTCTTACCTTCGTTTCCGGGTGCGTCCTTATACGTCAGGAAATAATGTCTCAGTCTTTCTATAAAAGAATCCGAACATTGTGATATATCCTTCCAGTCGCTGAATATTGCGTCATCTTTCATAACGGCTATTATCTTATCGTCCGCTTCATGATTATCTATCATTCTTAGTCCGCCTATTGGAATAGCCTGTAATAAAATATTGCTGTGATTCAGAACTTTTTCCGTGATCACGCAGATATCAAGCGGATCACTGTCACCGACTATATCCTTTCTGCCTGTTTTTTCCATACAGTAATCTGCAACTCTTTCCCCGCAAAGTGTCTGAGGAATGAATCCGTATGGAGTCGGACATATGTTTGAATATTTCTGAGGTCTGTCTACTTTCAGAAACCCGCTGTGCTTGTCAATTTCATACTTTACGGTATCCGTTGGGACAATCTCTATATATGCCGTAACTGTATCCGGGAAATTATCCCCGATCGGGACTCCATGCCATGGATGAGACTTCATTAATAATCTTATCTTGCTCCATATATCTAATAATGTACTGTTATTCATTAATGTATTTTATTTTTTATTTTATTTTGAAATATATTCAAGTGATTTTCTTATAATCTCCTCAGTTGAAAGTTTTTTATCCCCATTTTGCTTTAATACTTCTCTGATAAGTTTCTCGGAATCATTTCTCTGATATCCCAGATTCATCAGTGCATTAAGTGCATCAAGTCTCGTGAATTCTCCGGATTGTACATATGGGCTTTCTGAAGTTCTATAGTCTGTCTCACTGTCGATCTTATAGACTTTGTCTTTAAGAGTCATCGATATCAGTTCAAGTTTCTTTATGCCTATGCCGGGAATTTTTATTCTTGATAAAACCGAACTGTCGGAGATCACCCCAATGATTTCTTCAAACGTTAAATGAGTTAATATAGTATGCGCAAGCTTAGGACCGATTCCGCTTACTGAGATAAGGAGCTTAAATACTTCTTTTTCCTTTTCACTGATAAATCCAAACAGCTGGAGTGAACTTTCCTTTACATCAAGATATGTAATGACGGAATATTCGGCATTCATTTCATTTATTTTTTCTCCTACGGATTTGGAAATAAAAATCTGATATCCTACTCCGCCGACATCGAGAATGATCTCACTATTATTCTTATGGATCAGTTTTCCTCTTAACGATGAGATCAAACTCCGGTTCTCCTTACAGTATTTTTTATTACTCTGTCAGGATTTTTCTGAATGAAAGAATGCCATGAATTTGCTTTTCCATTTCCGTTTGTATTAGAAAAAGAATTCTGAAGTTTGTATGAATGACAAATTGCAATTGCCAAAGCATCCGAAGAATCAACGGGAATTTCCAACTTACCCGCAGATAAAATACTCTTTACCATATATTTCACCTGTTCCTTAGATGATGCGCCATTACCTGTAACTGATTTTTTAATTTCACGCGGTGAGTACTCGGATATATTCAGATTTGAATTCAAAGCCGCAATGATAGCGACTCCCCGTGCCTGTCCGAGCTTTAATGTAGATTGTATGTTCTTTCCGTAAAAAGCAGTTTCTATTGCAAATTCATCCGGCTTATATTTTTCAATGCATGCCAGACAATTGTCATAAATGATCTTTAATCTTTCGGGAATGGAATTTTTCTGATTGAGATTTACAGTATCAAAATGTATGAGATTAAAATCTTTCAGATCGTATTCTATTATTCCTATGCCGGTGATTGCCGTTCCGGGATCTATTCCGATTATTTTCATTAAGCGAAAGATTAATTATTCTGTATCATCAGCAAAATCCGCATTCGTAAATACATTCTGTACGTCGTCATATTCTTCAATTGCTTCTATGCATTTGACGACATCTTCGGCATTTTTTCCATCCACTGTCACAAGATCTTTTGCAATATACTGAAGTGATGCATTTTCTATTTTATACTCTTTTTCCTCTAAAGCTTTTCTTACAGTTTCAAAATTTTCTATCGCAGATATAACCTCATAATATTCATCATCATTCTTAAGATCTTCAGCGCCTGCCTCCAGTATTACTTCCATGATATCATCTTCCTTTATGTTTCCTTTCTCAACAGTTACAACTCCTTTTCTTTCAAACATCCAGGCTACCGAACCTGATTCACCAAGATTTCCGTTTTTCTTTGAGATCAGATGTCTTAGCTCCGCTACAGTCCTGTTCTTATTATCCGTTACACATTCTATAAGAATAGCAACACCGCCGGGCGCATAACTTTCATATGTGATCTCTTCATAATGAACTCCCTCGAGCTCGCCTGTACCTTTTTTTATTCCGCGTGTAATATTATCCTGAGGCATATTGCAGGCTTTTGCAGTTTGAATAGCAAGACGAAGTCTCGGATTTGCATCCGGATCTCCTCCCCCGTCTCTTGCTGCGATTGTGATCTCTTTTATGATCTTCGTAAAAACCTTCCCTCTTGCAGAATCTGTTGCTGCTTTCTTACGTTTTATGGTTGCCCATTTTGAATGACCTGACATTTGTATTAAGTATTAAGTATTAAGTATTAAGTATTAAGTATTAAGTATTAAGTATTAAGTATTAAGTATTAAGTATTAAGTATTAAGTATTAAGTAT
>JAGPCH010000253.1 GCA_018058125.1 Ignavibacteria bacterium
TGGATTATAATTTGAAAAATACTTTTCTCGTCCTTAATATCCTTAACTTTTTCGTTATTATTTCTGTAAAATCATCACATAAGTGTCATATGAAATAGCAGAAATATTCAACGCTGAATATTTGGAAGTAATATACACGCAGTTGGTCAGTATTCCTATAGTTCAATAGGTTGAAAATAGATCTACTCCTTAATTAATAATAAAACTGTATAATCCTGTTAATTTATTAGTTACATTTAAAGCTTATAATATCTTTTTGTGTATTCTCCCAAAATTCAGATTCTTTTCTTCACTTTGTTCATTTGGCTAAGAAATTGAGAGAGCATGTATCCGGCAAAATAAATCCTGCTGTCTGAAAAAGGAAGCAGAATATACAAAAGAACAGCTAAACCCTGATTAGACAACTAAAAAAAGAATATCACGCTTAAAAGGGATTGTCGCTCTATCCCTATTATATTAGTTTATATACAGTAGATAACAAGTCTATAAATTTATAACGAAAGGGAAAATCAAGTATGAATACTCAAGATATAAACAACAAAACTATGATGAAACATTTAGATGAAGTGAATAAAAGCAGTAACAACTTCATCAAAACAACGCTTTTTGTAATGATGGCAATCATCATAATTGGGTTTGTATTCGGTTAATAGTTTTGTAATATAATTTTTCAGTTGTAAAAGCTTTGTTTAATAAACAAAGCTTTCTTTTTAGTGTGATATCTCATACGTAGAATATAAACAATATTACTTTTCGTGTTTTTTTTAATTAAAACTCTAAAATGATTTTTTCGATGACCGGGTTTTTATTATTCAGGAATGTGCTTTTATAATAACATTGGCTCAGTAACAAATAATTTCTCAGCCAATGTTAGTTCCCACAAAGCTGGAAGCCGCCGAAAATGCGCACTTGATAAAATCAAAGCTTGAGTAAAATGACAAGGGCTTAATCCCCGAAGCAGGCGAAGATCAACTAACCCGCAATAGATAACAAATTGATTGACTAAATGATTCTATTTAATCAAAATCATCTTTTTTGTATCTACGTAGTCACTCGTTATCATAGAATAATAATACACTCCGCTCGCATAACCGCTGCCATCCCAATCAACTTCATAAGTGCCTGCGTTTAATTGCTCGTTAACAAGTGAAGCTATCTCACTACCAATTGCATCGTAAATCTTTAATGTTACATAATTATTCTTAGGCAATTCAAACTTAATTTTCGTTGATGGGTTGAATGGATTAGGATGGTTTTGTCTAAGATTGAATATTTTTGGTAAAACATTATTTCCCTGCTCTTCTATACCCACAACAGAACCTTTGTATCGACCTACTGAGATTGCCCAAATGTATTCATTATTCAGGAGTTGTTTATTGATCACCGTAGCTGTATTCGAGGAAGGTTTAAAAATGAAACCTTGAGGGACATCATTTTCAGGATTGGTTAGTATCCAAAGAACCCCATGCCCAATTCCGCTTGAGAATGTTCGCGAGTCATATAAATGAGCATTCCTCCCGGAACAGTCATAAACCGGTGTTCCATAGACGTGATATGTGTTCAGAAATTGATTAATATTTGCGGGGCTGACATTGGGATAATGAGTGTGAATGCTGTCATAATTAAGCCTGTACGGCTGTTGACTGATAACCATAAAATGTCCGTTAAACTCTGCAGTTGGTCCGTAAGCAAAAGCAAGAATATCACCTGTTTGTGTAAGATTGTAAGCTCCTTTAACACGACCGTTGTATTGATTGAGATTAGGATTTAATCTATGATTGTATGCATTAATGGAATCGTATTTTATATTACCCGAAACATATGACCATCCCAAAGGATTCGCATCCGGTAAAGTCGGAAAAGCTGCCCCGAATTGATATGCCATAGCAACCCATCCTTTCGAGGCAAACGAAGTATTGTTAGATTCTTTGACAGATTTAATGAGAGACAAATAAGCGTTTCCAGTATCTGTTGTATCTCCTACGGCTGATAACACCCGCGTACCAAACCCCACACAATCCACCAGAGAATAGAATGTTGAGTCGGTTTGCTTGTAAAGAACATTTGGAATTTTTAGATACCAGACATTTCGGAAAATATTTATTAAATAACTTCCATAGCTAGATGCCATAATATAATATTGATTGGTATTATTAGGTACCGGGTTTTGATACAAATTTCTGGTTTTATAATTATGCCCCTGATAGCTAAGTGTTGTATCATTAATAATCTCCACGCCGGGCATTGTTAAATATCCTTGTTGTAAAAGAAAAGGCATACCCGTTCCTTTCGCAGCATTAATAATGTTACTATATAATTGCGGGTTGTATCCCGGGAGAAGTTGCGCTTGCCCTGAAGATTGCAATATTAATGCAAACATCAGAAATATAAATGCTTTTTTTATAATATTGTTATTTGATTGTTTTTTAGAGAAACATGCAGCCTCTTCCTGCTTCCCTGGTTCTCGGAACAGAAATAAACCGCCAGGTAAATTGATTTTCTTTGTAAACAAAATTGTTTGTTATCTATTTAATCAATATCATCTTCCTCGTCTCAACAAAGTCACCCGCCATCAACGTATAATAATACACTCCGCTTGACAATTCAGACGAAGAATTGTCTTGGCGGGCATTCCACTGCACCACATAAGTTCCTGGTTTTAGTTCTTCATTTACAAGTATTACCATTACTCGCCCGGTTACATCATAAATTGTGAACTTAACATTTGTTGATTTAAAAACACTGAATTGTATCTTTGTTGACGGATTAAATGGATTTGGATGATTTTGTGAAAGCTTGAAATCATAAGAAGAATTTTGATTTCCTGTAACATTAACAATATTTCCAAACTTAAACAACGCAAAAACCGGTAAATGGTCCGAGGAATAATGCAGTGCATTGGCAATTGATTGCCCTACTGCGTTGTTAGGCGGTCTGCTGATGCTGTCATCATAATGATTGCCGTCATTTCCGTAAGCAGTCAGAGATCCGGGCACATACCTGAGGTCTCCAAAATTATAAACAGAATTGGAAAACAATATTATGTCAAATCTGTCGTCAAGTCCGCCAGTTGCGCCGCTGCCAAAAGACCTGGTCCTTGAAGATTGTGTGTGAAAAGGGGCATATGCAGGATTATTCCAAACCCCCGGCATATTAAGAACATCATAGAATCTTCCGTCAATTCCGCCCGGCTGTACCAGTTTTATATAAGCCTGTTCATTTGCGCCTGTAAGATTAAAGTCGCCAAGTACTAAAAAATTCGATCCGGAAGGAAGAAGATTAGTTCTTTTCCTTAAACTGTCAATTTCAGATGCTCTTATCTGCTCATTCGCACTGCCGGTTCCTGGCATAAGATGAACTGTAAACAAAATCAAAGTGTCACCCGTAGGGATGTGCCGAACAATGAACTCATTTATATCCCGCTGGGAAGTCCGGATAGGGTTATTTGCGATAAATGTAAATTTTGACGGATCAAAGTATATAGCATTGTCACTTCCCGGCCCGCTAATGAATGTTCCGGCTGTAAATGTTCCGGTGCCTGAAGTGTTCAATACTCCTGATAAAAAGCTGTTTACTACCTGTTGAGTATACACTTCCTGGATTACCAGGATATCCGGATTTAGTCCGTTTAATGCAGTTCTGAAATACGGATTCCGAACAGCAGTATCTGAACCCGTATACTCAAGAATATTCCACGTTACTATTTTTACAGTATCCTGCGAATAGAGATAACCCGCATAAACTGATAACATTATTAAAACGATTTTCAGCACTTCTCTATCAAACTTATACTTTTTTTACCATCCATTAATACCGTTACCGGCTTAGGGAAACGCAGGTGAATAAAGTGTTCGGTTACATTTTTCGGCTTAAAGCTCTTCAGGTATTCCC
>JAGPCH010000254.1 GCA_018058125.1 Ignavibacteria bacterium
AATCCGGTATTTAAGGTTTGAACTAATGTTCCGTCAGGTTGTCTCCATTGTACCTGACCGTTTGATACTGCAATGAATACATCTCCTGTTTGAAACTGAGCGGATGCATCAAAGGAAATAGTAATAATGCTTAATAAAATAAGCATTAATTTGGTAATGTGTTTCATTTTTTACCCCTTTCTGTTTAATTGTTTTTAGGTTTTTTAAGTAATATTAAAAGATATATCGTAAAGCTTCACATTTTTAGCTATTTACTATAGATATATTGGAGTATAAATAAAGTCGATCAGATTTTTATCGAAGTGCGTAAAGATCTCAAATATGCTTTGATTTAAGTTGTGTAAAATTAGTGAGGATAAATTTAAGTGTCAATGGTTATTTTTCAATTCAAATTATACAATACATTAGTCAATATAAAGAAACCGGATTATTTTTGGTTCTTAGATTTTTATTCTAATATCTTAAAAATTAATAAAAAAAATTTCTATCATTTTTACCGTTTTTATTTAATTATTCTAAGAATGAAAGTTGAATTAATTTATTAATAAAATTTTGTTAATTTCCCTTCACTAAAAAACATAAAAAATGGTAAAACTAATTTCACTTATAATTTGTCTGTATACTTTTGTATCCTTTTCAGACAATTATGCTCAGAATGAATGGTCAAAAATTGTATACTACAATTCCAACGGAGAAAATTCCACTGAGCTAAAGATGTACTATATTATTACTGTTAATAGTTCAGGTGAGGGAAAGCTTGAATATTTTAACATAGGAAAAGTAAATGAATATGAGTTTCAGTCAGGTAAAAAGTCTTTTAATAAATTTAAGAGTATTCTGAATAAAAGCGGAATATTCAATACAGATCCTCAGGATCTTAAATCCGAAGATCAAAAAGGTGCAAAATCATTATCAAACATGACAATTTATTTTGAAAAGACGAAAGAGAGTTATATGAAATACAGCGGGAAAGAATATTCCGCAGAAGAAATTGAAGAAAAAAGGAAAGAACCTTTTCTTGCCATTCCGACTGAATACAATGTTAAGTATTCGGAAATGATAAATAAAATTTATTTAGGTATCGAGTTTTTAGTTCCGAATAAGATCTGGAATGAAGCTTTGAATAAATAAAAAAAATCACATTTTCCATAGTCCGGTCTTTGAACACGACAAATCTTATTGGAACGCGGATAACACTGATTATTACAGGTTTTCGCTGATTTCTTTTAATAATCTTATCTCCCCCGGCGGAGTCTCCGGCGCTCTTCCGGGACTCCGCCGTATAAACTTTTCATTATCAGTGTTATCCGGAAAATATGTAGAAACTTTGACTGGGTAAATTATTTTCCTCAATATGAAATACATTCGGTAAATTTATCAACAATACACAGTTGACATTCCCGCCCACCGGCAAAACCGTATATTTAAAAGTCTGAAACGAGAGTAAATTGCAGGCTGGCGGAAATGACACAGAGAGAGCGGGCTGGTATGACAAAACCGGGAATAATCCCGTAGGGATTAAGAATCGGTAGAATCTAATATCAAACAGAACTCAATCCCGTCAGGGATTGAGTATTCTCACCGTCGGAAAAACAATTTTCAAATTTTCAATCGACCGTTATCTAAAAGGAAAAGCCCTGATCAATTAAGATCAGAGCTTTATTTGTGAGACCGGATGGATTCGAACCATCGACCTACGGCTTAAAAGGCAGTTGCTCTACCGCTGAGCTACGGTCCCTACAAATTTATTTTTTTCTTTCCGCTAATTTTATTCTGTTAACCGCCCGCTGAATTGCTTCCTTAGCTTCCAGCTTTTCATCTTCACGGGTTTCTGTGATTTTAAGGATCTGTTCGGCTCTTGCAATGGATTGTTTTGCTCTTTCAATATCAATATCATCTTTTGATTCTATTGATTCAGCTAAAAGAATCGCTTTGTTATTTTTAATTTCAAATAATCCTCCGCTGGTTGAATATTCCAGTACTTCAGAGCCTTTTTTTATCTTCACCATTCCAACTTCTACAGATGACACAAGAGCTGCATGGTTTTTTAAAACCTGAAAACTGCCTGATGTACCGGGCACAGTTACAGAATTAACTTCTCCGCTGAATACCGTTACTACCGGACTTATTATTTCAAGATTAAAACTGTTTTCCAATTTTCTTTAATTTTATTCGGAAAGTTTTTTAGCTTTCTCTATTGCTTCTTCGATCGTACCTACCAGATAAAATGCATTTTCAGGAAGATCGTCATAATCCCCATTAATAATACCTTTGAATCCTTTTATTGTATCTTCAAGTTTTACATACTTTCCCGGAAGATTTGTAAACTGCTCTGCTACAAAGAACGGCTGCGAAAGGAATTTCTGAATCTTTCTTGCACGTGCTACTGTCAGTTTATCTTCATCAGACAACTCATCAATACCAAGAATGTTAATAATATCCTGAAGATCTTTATAAGTCTGTAATATTTTCTTTACACCCTGAGCTGTATTATAATGCTCATCACCTACGATCAGCGGATCAAGAATTCTTGATGTCGAAGTAAGCGGATCCACAGCCGGATAGATACCAAGCTCTGAGATTTTCCTTGAAAGCTCTGTAGTAGCGTCAAGGTGAGCAAATGTTGTAGCCGGAGCCGGATCAGTATAATCATCTGCAGGTACATAAATTGCCTGAATGGATGTAATAGAACCTGTTTTAGTTGAAGTGATCCTCTCCTGTAAAGCACCCATCTCTGAAGCAAGTGTCGGCTGATATCCTACTGCAGAAGGCATTCTTCCTAAAAGCGCTGACACTTCCGAACCAGCCTGTGTAAATCTGAAAATATTATCAACAAACAACAAAACGTCTTTTCCCTGATCTCTGAAATATTCTGAAATAGCTAATCCTGTTAAGGCAACTCTCTGTCTTGCTCCCGGAGGTTCATTCATCTGTCCGAACACTAAAGCTGTATTTTTTAAAACTCCTGATTCTTCCATTTCCAGATAAAGATCGTTTCCTTCTCTGGTTCTTTCACCTACTCCTGCAAACACTGAATAACCACCGTGATGTTTTGCAATATTATGTATCAACTCCTGTATAATAACTGTCTTACCTACACCCGCACCACCAAACAATCCTGTCTTTCCGCCTTTTGTATAAGGCTCAAGCAGATCTATGACCTTAATACCGGTTTCAAACATTTCTTTTTTGGTAGAGAGCTCACTGAATTTTGGTGCCGGTCTGTGAATCGGATATTTAAGTTCTGTATTTATAGGTCCTTTACCGTCAATTGTACCGCCGGTTACATTAATGAGTCTTCCCAATACTTCAGGTCCTACAGGTATTGAAATAGGCACTCCTGTATCAATACTTTCCATTCCTCTTACAAGTCCGTCTGTAGAATCCATCGCTACTGTTCTAACTCTTGATTCACCTAAATGCTGCTGCACTTCGGTAATAAGGATCTCATCTTTACCTTCACTGTTTTTTCTTGTTATCTCAATTGCATTATTTATAGCAGGCAGAGTTCCGCCGCTGAAGTCAATATCAAGTACTGGTCCGATTATCTGAACAATCTTACCTTTGTTAATCTCGTTTACCGCCATTAATATTTAAAATTTAAATAGATTGGTTTAAAAATTTGATTCGTATTTTACAAATATACTGAAAATGAATATTACTTCAAATGGAATTTATAATATTTTTTTAAGTTTTTTTGTATTTTCCTGAGGAGTAAGATAAAAATGCAATAGTCATCTCCGGATTACCAATTATCAAGTTAACAAATTAACTAATTAACTAATTAACCAATTAACTAATTAACCAATTAACCAATTTGAGACGTTTCCCCCTCGTTCCTAAACTCTCCGCGCAAGCGGAAAGTTTGATAACGCACTTGCTTAAGA
>JAGPCH010000256.1 GCA_018058125.1 Ignavibacteria bacterium
GCCTGTACCTATCTCAAGAACTTTCTCACCGGGTTTTACTTCAAGAAGCTCTGTCATGAATGCAACTGTGAATGGCTGCGAGATTGTTTGATTAGAATTTAATGGTAATGCAATGTTATCATATGAGTATTTTTTAAATTCATCTTTTACAAACAGCTCCCTTTTTACATTCGTCATTGCTTTTAAAACAGTCTTGTCTTTGATGCCTGAGCCGGAAAGTTTTCTTACAAGCTCTTTTCTGTGAATTGTATTCAGATCCATTATTAGTCTTTATCTTTTTTTTCTTCTTTGTCTGAATCCTTTTTTAAATCCGGCGATTCTTCTTTCTTGGACTTTTTGTCATCAAAATCTTCACTGCCTGTTTCTTCAAAAATATTCTTCATCGAATTTGCAACCGATGCTTTTCCCATTGATTTGGAAAGTCTTTCCTTAAGTTCATTTACATCTTTATAAAATGTCAGCTTTCCGTCCTCGGCCACTGAAACGACCTTTCTTTCTTCTGAAACAATAATAGAAACTGCATCAGAAACCTCCGTTATACCGATACCGGCTCTGTGTCTCGTGCCGAGATTCTTATTTCGAATGGTTTCAGGTTCAGATAAAGGGAGCAGACATCTTGCCGCTTCAATACGTTCATTTTTGAAAATAACTGCTCCGTCATGCAGCGGAGATTTGGGATTAAATATAGAGATCAGAATTTCTTTTTTTATTTTTGAATGTATCAGTTCACCTGTTTCAATAACACTCTTCAGCCCGGTCGTTCTCTCTATTACCATCAGCGCTCCCCAGCCTCTCTCCACCATGTCGTAACAGGCTTCCGCTATTTCATTAACAGTTTCATCTACGTTTGCTTTTGTAAAAATCCTTGCAACCTTGGTCTTACCTATCAGAAGGAGTAATCTTCTGATCTCAGGCTGGAATAATATTATGAATGCTATAACCCATATCTCGGTGAGTTTTCCCAGGATCCAGCTTGTCGCCTGCATATTAAGAAGCTGTGCAATAAATGCTGAAGCGATGATTATTACCAAAGCAAAAAATATCTGAGAAGCGATAGTACCTTTCATTACAAAATAAAGCTTGTAAAAAACATAAGTGACAATTAAGATATCAATTACGTCAATCAGCTTTACAGAAATAAACCCGATATTAAAAAGCTCCATTTTTTATTTGTATGTAATGAATGATTTATTCAAAAATAAATATTTTTCGTGATAAATATTCCCACCGGGGAAAAGTTTTTTCAATTCACTTTTATTTAACAGTCTTACTGATGCCGCCAGCTCCAGTGCTTTCTCTTTGTCAGGCTGTTTCTTATACCAGCCTAGATCAAACTTCATAATCAATCGGGCTTTTATCTTTAACGGCAAGAACTGAAAAAACGGAAACAGAAAATGCGGCTCCATAGGAAAATAATAATTAGGTGTCTGTATAAAATAATGCTTCCCTATACGTCTGATATCTTTTGCTAAATGGCTTTGAAGCTTCTCAGTGTTTATATGTTCAATAAGACTATTGGAATAAACAATATCAAACTCCCCTGCTTTAAAAGATCCAAGATCAGTTACATCCTTATTTATAAAAATAAAATTATCCAGTTCTGAAACATTCTGATTCTCAGTATTAATAATGGTAATTTGAAAATCCTTATTGCCTGCAAATTCAGATTTCTTCCAGTGATAATCACTTCCGCCCAGATCAAGTATTCTGACAGGTACCGGCAAATTTAAACTGCTGCAATATTCTCTGAAAAATTCAAATCTCTTTTTTCTGTATTTTTCAGAAACAGAATTCTCATTGTTCTGATTTGCATTATATAAAAGATAAGATCTGATCTTTTCTGACATAATGTAAATTTAAAGATCTATTCCTATAGCTGCAAAGAAATATGAATCATTGGTTTTATAATTATCCGTGAGATTGTTTATCATTCTCAGTTCATAATTTCCCGTAAGATAAAGTTGTCTGTATGGCTCCCAGTAAATTCCGATATTAAGCAGATCCCTGTTTATCCTGACTCCGTCCAAAAATTTATTCGTTCTTAAATATGCATCTCCGAGTCCGAAATTTATGTTACCTCCGTAATTAGCCTGCAGCACTCCGCTGGAATCAACTACTATTCCCTCGCCTGATCTCTGATGTCTGTACAATAAATTTAACTGAAGCCGGTTTGTAATATCATAAACTATCTTTGCCGCTATCTCATCTGAGTTTGGAGGTAATGAATGACCGAGCGATTTCGAATAATTTGTATAAGTGCTTTTATTATATCTCTGTGAATAAACGAACGGATCGAGATGTGTGAACTCCAGCGCAACATTAATATTCAAAGATGTAGTCCAAAGTCCGCCAATCTGATATCCGAATTTATTTTCATTCAAAGAATCATTAACTGTGATAGTACCGAATGTGAGATCATCTATTAACAATGCTCCCTGAAAAGATAAATTTTTTACGGGAATAATTTCCGTTTCAATGCCGAGAAGTGAGTTATTCTCTGTTGACTGCTGCTCACCTGAGCTTAGATCAGCCGAAATAAGAAAACTGATCGGATTAAGATAAGTAAAGCTGAACGGCTGTTCGCTGATAACTATAGATTCCCACAGTCCTATTCTGAAAGCTTTTGAAAAATTTATATTCAGATTATGAGTTGCAATATTTTTTGAAGAAAGCGGACGTGCTGTTATATATGGATAAATTCCAATCGAATCACCTTTCAAGCTCCCGTAAGTAAATGAATAATTTAAAGCCTTATAGCTAAGATCAATTTTACCGTAACTGAAGGGCAAACCATTCTGAGACATGAATATTTTATCAATGTAACCGTAACCAATTGTCATAGGAATATTTCCGAAAGTCAGAGCCAGCCAGTCCTGGGATGTCTGATATCTGAGATATCCCGTGTAAGTATTAAAATTATCTGCCTCAATATTTAAGTTAAATGGTCCGTTAAGTATTGTGTCATCTTTAATTTCATAATTTTCAATATAACTGAATTCGAACGGTGAGATCTCTTCGGCTACTCTGAGATAATATGCTACAGAGTTTTTGACAGTTCCTCTGACGGAGAATCCATATTCACCGGAAAGATCAGAATTATTTCCGGATGAATCCCCGTCAGCGGATTTTCCTGAAATAAACCCAAAAGCATCTCCAAAGAATGTCACATTAGAATCTGCCGAAAAATAAATATGCTTCTGTTTGTACTGGTCGGTGAGACTGTTTAAGCCGGACTTGGTAAAAAGATCTCTCTGATCCTTGGTCTGCCCTGTCATATCATATTCAAATTCCACTTCATAATCCTTCAGAAACTTCTTATCTGTTGACGTTAATTTTGACTGATTATTTTTAATTGTATTAAGATAGCCTGCGACTTCACCTCGTGACAATGGACTAATTGAAGAATTGTATTCAGGAATGACATTCTTCAGTTGCATTCTCTTTAAGAAATTATAAACCGGATTCCGGATCTCAACTAATTCGACCTGTGCAAATGATGAACCGAGGATTAAGAAAGAGAAACAAATAATTAAAAATAATCTCAACTAAAATTTTTATTTCGGTCAAAGTAATTAATTTAATTAAGGATTTAAATGTAGATGTGAAGGTAAGGGTATTTGCCTCGAAGACTCTAAGACTCCAAGGCTCAAAGGGGTACATTGAAAAATTTAAAAATCTCTATTCGATAATGAGTAAAGTTTATTAATTTATGAGAATAATTTTAATGCTTTTCTTTGAGCCTTGGAGACTTTGAGGCAATAAAATCTATTCATTTAATTTCAGAACTCAATTAAGTATATTGTCACTCTTATGAATAACGAAGAAAATACAGTTAATCCGGATACTGTTCCTGATAAGATCAGCACCATGTACAAAGACAAAGAC
>JAGPCH010000255.1 GCA_018058125.1 Ignavibacteria bacterium
ATACATAACTCCGGAAGTAAGAATCCCAAAAGAGGTTAAAATTATTGCTGAAACGGAATTTATGAATAATGAATGGAAAATCAGCACCACACTTGATCAGTTCGAAGATCAGATAAAAAATTGTATTAAATGCAGAGCTCTTGCCGGTACAAGAAAGCAGGTTGTATTCGGGTCGGGTAATCCGGATGCTGATGTAGTAGTAGTCGGGGAAGCACCCGGCGCAGATGAGGATATTCGGGGTGAACCATTTGTAGGTCGGGCGGGAATGCTTCTTACAGATATACTGAAAGCAATAAATTTTACACGGGAAGAAATATATATCTGCAATATATTGAAATGCAGACCGCCTGATAACAGGAATCCGCTTCCTGATGAAATTGTAAATTGCGAACCGTACCTTTTCAAACAGCTTGAAATGATTAAGCCGAAACTGATTTTAGCAGTTGGGACTTTTGC
Organism: Ignavibacteria bacterium; assembly: GCA_018058125.1. Lineage (GTDB taxonomy): Bacteria > Bacteroidota > Ignavibacteria > Tepidaquicellales > Tepidaquicellaceae > JAGPCH01. The sequence goes on from JAGPCH010000255.1 coordinate 457, forward strand.
AGCTCAGACATTGTTGAAATCGAAAGAGCCATTAGGTAAATTAAGAGGCAAGTTTCATTCCTATAATGGAATTAAAATGATGGTAACGTATCATCCGGCAGCTTTACTGAGAAATCCAAACTGGAAAAGACCAACCTGGGAAGATGTTCAACTTTTCAGAAAAGAATATGATTTTTTAGTTAAAAGTTAAAAGTTAAAAGTTAAAAGGTTAGAAGTTAGTTATATTTATAGCAGATAGAATCTGATGTGATGGTCGGGATAATCTGTTATTTTTTTTTATAATTCTTAAAGAGTATATATAAATGGCGAAAAAAAAGTATAATAAGATAAAGACTGAAGATGCCGTAGATGAGACGATGATGTTCTCAGAAAACGGGAGGATGCCGCCAAATGCGCTGGAGCTTGAGCCGAAAATACTGGGTTCAATTCTGATAGACAATCAGGTAATGAATGATATCGTTCAGCTTTTAGATCCAAAACATTTTTACAGAACAATCCACGGTACGATTTTCCAGGCAATGATAAATCTTGACGGAAAGAAAGAACCTATCGATCCGAATACACTCAAAGAAGAGTTAAAAAGATTAGGCAAACTGGAAGAAATAGGGGGGATAGAATACATAATTGAGCTGACTTCCTGTATCTCCACTTCAGCAAATGTTGAATATTATACTAGAATTGTATTTGAGAAATTCATTCTCAGAAATCTCATAAGTATTTCATCTAAAATCGCGGATAAATGTTTTGATCCTACTTCAAATACATTCTCAATACTTGATGATGCTGAGCAGAAAATTCTTGACGTGTCAGAATCATTATCCAAGAAAAAAGTACTGTCTGTAAAGGATGAACTTGAAACACTGATAGCAACCATGGGTGATCAAAGGAATAATAAGAATTCCATTATAGGCGTACCGTCCGGATTTACTGAGCTTGATGAAATGACAGCGGGTTTGCAAAAATCCGAATTAGTGGTCATAGCAGGAAGACCTTCGAGCGGTAAGACAGCTTTCTCAATGAACATTGCACGGAATGCCGCAGTAGATCACGGGAAATCAGTTGCAATATTCAGTCTTGAGATGTCGTTCAGGGAATTGCTTTTAAGATTGCTGGCCGGTGAAGCGCGTGTTGACGGAAAAAAATTAAAGACAGGTAAATCAAGAATAGAAGAATGGAACAGGGTACTTCAGACATATCATAATCTGAAGACCAATCTTTATATAGATGATTCTAGTGAGTTGTCAATTCTAGAAATAAGAGCTAAAGCAAGAAGGATGAAAATGGATTTTGGAATTGACCTGATCATTATTGACTATCTTCAGCTTGTAAGAGGACCTGAAAATTCGGAAAGAAGAGATCTTGAAGTAGCATATGTATCCAGAGGACTTAAAGCGTTGGCAAAGGAACTTGATATTCCGGTTATTGCCTGCGCTCAGCTTAACAGATCCGTTGAGCAGAGAGGCGGAAAAGAAAAACGTCCACAGCTTGCAGATCTCAGGGAATCAGGAGCAATTGAGCAGGACGCTGACGTTGTAATATTTGTTCACCGTCCGATCATGGGACTTAAATCAAATCCGGACGATCCTGAATATGAAGAACTAAAACGTAAAGCTGAGATCATTATCGGTAAACAAAGAAACGGTCCGGTAGGTGATTTCGAACTTGTATTTCTTAATGAATATGCAAAGTTTGAGAACAAGATCAGACACCCTGTCATAGACATTCCCAGAGAAGGACCTAACAACGAAAGTCCTTTCTGATTCAGAAGATTTTCATTAAAAAGAAAAACCCGGACTTTTATAAAGCCCGGGTTTTTTGTATATCTGGAAAAAGTATCTTTTAAAACTTAAATCACTTATGATTTTTTTGTGCTTTTCTTTGAATCACATTTTGATTCGTCTCCGCATTTACCCTGAAGACCTTGTTCTTTAACTGAAGCTGAAATAATTTCAGGTGTTGTTTCTCCTGCAGAATAAGTGACTTTTACAGAAGTCATTTTTGATACCTGACAAGTTTCTCCATAAGTGATTTCTTTAACACCGGAAATTCCCATAAGGCTTTCTGACATACCAGGTTTGCAATCATCACAGGTGATCTGATCAGTTACAAATTCATATGTTGCAATGCCATCCTGAGTATCAGAGGAATTTGCTCCGCTCATTGTGTTATCAGTGGAACTCGATTTTTGTGTACATTGAGAAGAACAGTCTTTACCGTCCTTATCGTCTGCGATCAGACTGCTGTTGTTAGTATAAAAAAGGAATGCCAATACAAACATAGCAACCAAAGAACCGCTGATTAAGAGTTTTTTCTTCATAGTTTTATTTTTAGTTTATAAAAAGTTGTTTAGGTGAATTTAGATTTATTAGTTAAGTCTGGAACTGAATTCTTAAATTTAGTCCGGTAATTCTATATGATCCTCATCTTCAATATATTCTGTAAAACTTTCATCACATTCATTGTCTTCATCATTTATATATACTTTTACAAAAGTTTTATTTCCTTTTGATTTAACGGAGCTGATGACTTTTTGTCTGTTGTTTAAATTGTTATTATTGTTAATAATTTTTGCTGATTTATTTACTTTTGTATTTTTATTGCAGTTGTTTGTTATTGAGAGACTGCAGTCAGAGTCGGAATTAAATATTTGAATATCACATTCATTTTCTTCATCCGTATTAATACAAATTTCTTCTTCCTCATTTTTATCTTCTTCAGCAGAATATATTTTAATACTGTTCTTGTAAATTCTTTCTGTGTTTATAAAATTCCCTTTATCTTCAGCAACCTGAAGTTCATTACAACTTTGATCATTGAATTCAGTGGTATTGATAAAATCTGAGAGATCAGGTTCAGTGATATCTTCTGTGTTTTTATGGATCAATTTTTGAAGCTCCGAAGTGAAATCAATATTCTTGTCCGGTGTTGGTCTGATGAATTTTGCCTGATTTACGGAAACAATTTCTGTAAACACATTACTTTCAGTTTCGGAATTTTTTAAATAAAACTTTGAATAATTCTTACTGTTATCAGATCCGGTATTTTTAGATAATTCATAGAAAGGAAAACAATCTGTATTCAGATACTTATCAGGTCCAATATTGCTCAGAATTGCTTTAACCGAGCTTTGGATATTTACCGGCAGATCTTCTCCTGCTAATAAGTAAATAAATCCTGCCAAAAGAGAAACAATAACAGAAGATAGAAATCGAGATTTATCTTTCATAGAATTTATTTTAAAATTATGGGATTATTTTATTTATTGAAACTTTGTAAATATAACTCTTTTAATTTAAAATTAAAATTATTTTTTTTCATAATCTCTTATATACTTTTTAATTGCTTCAATCCTGTTATCTGGGTTCGGATGAGTGCTGAGGAATTCAGGCGGATTCTGACCGCCGGATGCTTTTTTAAGAACTTCCATTA
>JAGPCH010000257.1 GCA_018058125.1 Ignavibacteria bacterium
AGTCCTGCAAGTACAAGATGCTCCGAATTCTCGACATCAATTTTAAGCAGATCGATCTTTGATATTTGCTCTTCTGAAATTATATCCGAAAGTCTCTTTGCTTTTATCTGAATTTTTTTGCTTTCAAGTTTTGCCTCAAGCAGTGATTCCATTTCCAGTGAACCGATATCCTCTGTTTCCGAAGTGTCAATATAAGACCTCACAACATCTTTCACATTTCCTTTATCTTCTGTAATACCCGAGAGTATTGACATCGAAGGATAATAAATAAATTCTATATCCTGCTCTTTGTCAAGCAACGCCAGCTGAAAACCTTTACCTTTTATATTATACAAACTCCTGTTTGCATCAAGATAATTATAGACATCAGGTACAGGCTCAAATGAAAAGACCTTTATGTCTTCGCTCAGCATATTCAGAAAGACAGTAAAGAATCCAACATTCGCACCTATGTCAATCACCGTGCTGTCTTTATTCAGAGTAATACCGTGTTTTAAATAATACTGATCTTCAAATATTTCATTATATAAAAATTTAACTTCATTCTGATTTGCAGCAAACACAGGCATTTCATTCGGAAGTATATGAATCTCTGATCTCTGGAAATTCTTTTTATCAATTAAATGCTGATAGTTGCTTAAGATTGGAAGAGTCTCTTTATCTATCTGAAGGTATGCATTTAGCTTTTTGTCATCGGAGGTCTTGCTATCTACCATCACAACTTTAGAATCTTTAACTCCATTTATATTTGTCAGACAGGTTTCTATCTCACCTAGCTCGATCCTGTTGCCGCGGATCTTTACCTGATCATCCACTCTTCCCAGATATTCAATATTCCCGTCAGGAAGCCATCTGCCGATGTCTCCGGTTCTGTACATTTTCGATCCTGTCTTTTTATTGAACGGATCTTTGACAAAATTTTTCTCTGTTAACTCAGGGCGGTTCAGATATCCTCTCGCTACCTGCATTCCTCCAATATGTAATTGTCCTATCCCGCCTAAAGGAACTAGTCCATCCCATTCATCAAGAATATACATAGAAGTATTCGCTACAGGTTTTCCGATAGGAACAATATCAACCGGCTCACTGCTGTCCGGCATTTCCCAGTAAGTTACATCAATAGCCGCTTCAGTCGGTCCGTAAAGATTATGTAGCTCAGCATTCGGCAACTTCTTTTTGAACAATTCAATGTGCGATGGCTTCAGGGCTTCACCGCTGCATACAACTTTTTTTATACTCTGACATTCACCTTCATCAAGATCAGTCAGGAATAATACCAGCATCGAAGGAACAAAATGGAGAATTGAAATTTGTTCTTTTTCAATCACAGATTTCAAATACCATGTGTCTTTTTGTCCGCCCGGTTTTGCAAATACAAGTTTTGCGCCTGTCATCAGAGGCAGCAGCAATTCCCAGACAGATACATCAAAACAGAAAGTAGTCTTTTGTAAAACTGAATCTTTTTCAGATAATTTGAAATATTCCTGAGCCCAGTTCAGACGGTTTATAATTCCGCCATGCTCATTCATCACGCCCTTTGGCTTGCCCGTGGATCCGGAAGTATAGATCATGTAAGCAAGAGAATTGTGATGGATCTCGTTTGTTAAATTCTCATCCGAATGTTCGCTTATCACAGGAAGATCTTCTTCAAGATTTATAAGACTTACATCTCTGCAGAATGTTAATTTTTCCGCACTGTCATTATTGCAAAGTAAAATAGTAGAACCCGTATCATTCAGCATGAATCTTATCCGCTCTTCAGGATAATCGGGATCGACCGGAACATATGCCGCACCCGTTTTAAGTATTCCTAAAATTCCGATTATCATCTCAGGACTTCTGTCGAGACAGAGCGGTACAAACATTTCCCCTTTAATTCCTGTCGTCTTTAAATAATGCGCAAGCTGATTCGAACGTTTGTTTAATTCTGAATATGTAAGTTTTTTATTTTCAAATCTTACTGCGACCGAATCCGGATTTTTAATTACCTGCTCATCAAAATAGTCTAAATAAAATTTAGCAGGAGGATAATCAATTTTTGTATTATTAAAATCATGCAGAAGCTGATGCTCCTCTCCTATCGAAAGCATGGGAAGTACGCCTATCTTTTCATCAGGCGATTTTACAACAGACTGAAGCAGTTCGTTGTAATGACTCAGCATTCGTTTGATTGTACTTTCATTATACAGATCAGTACAGTATTCAACTGAAATGTCCATACCTTCCTCTGTAGCTGATATACTGAATGTAATATCAAATCTCGAAATATTATTCCATACTTCTTCACGTGAAAGTTCAAGTTTTCCTAAATATAATTCAGGAACATCGGGCATATTCTGGAGCGCAAATGCAACCTGAAAGACCGGACTTCTGCTCATGTCCCGTTGTTTCACGACAGCATCTACTACTCTTTCAAAAGGTGCTTCCTGATGTTCATATGCTTCAAGAGTAGTTGTCCTTACCTGTTTCAGTAAATTTGAAAAAGTCTCATCGCCATTTACTTCATTTCTGAATGCAAGCGTATTTACAAAATATCCGATCAGATCTTCTACTTCTGTCATCTGACGTCCGGCAATAGGGCTTCCTACACATATATCTTTCTGACCGCTGTATCTGTAAAGCAATACATTGAATGCCGAAAGAAGAGTCATGAATAAAGTAGCATTTTGCTTTTTACTCAATGAATGTAACTCATCACTGAGCTCTCTGTTGATTCTAAACTCAGCAACGTTACCCTTGATACTCTGAACTGCCTTCCTTGAATGATCTGTCGGAAGCTGTAATGGCTCTACTCCGTCCAGTTTCTTTTTCCAGTAATTTATCTTAGAATCTAAAACTTCACCCTGAAGATATTCTTTCTGCCACATTGAGTAATCGGCATATTGAATATCAATCTCAGGCAATTTTGCATCTCTATTCTCTTCAATGGATTTGTAGATCTCCGCAAACTCTTTTACAATAACTGAAATTGACCACCCGTCTGAAGCAATGTGATGCATTGTGATTATCAAAATATTATCATCATCCGATAACTCGATCAAATGCCCTCTCATCATAAGATCTTTTGAAAGATCAAAAGGCATGTTGATCAGGTCCCTGATGTAATTATGCAATTTTTCTATGCGGCCATTTTCGAAAACCGATCCGTCTATTATCTCAAGATTCCATTTAACATTTTCATTAACAGACTGATATCCCTTTCCTTCATCTTCATAAATGACTGTCCGCAAAACTTCGTGTCTGTCAACAATAGTCTGCATCGATTTTATCAATGCATCATTATTCAACTTTCCTTTCAATCTTAAGACAGCAGGAATGTGATATTGAATTGTTCCTTCCAGCCTGTCTATAAACCATAATCTTTCCTGACTGTATGACAATGGAATTCTTTCCGGACGTTTTTGAACAGTGATTGGTGGAAGCGATAATCCGCCTGTTTGTTTTTGAATATGTTCGGCTAAAGACTTTATGTTAGGATTTTCAAAAACCGAATTGACAGTAATTTCAATATCCAGACTCTTTCGAATTGCTGATATTAATCTGATCACTAATAATGAATGACCGCCAAGCTCAAAAAAATTATCGTAGATACCCGCACGGTCAACACCAAGTAATTCTTTCCAAATATTTTCTAATTTTTCTTCAGTCTCATTTCGCGGCGCTGTATATTCATTACTTAATAATCCGCTGAGATCCGCATCAGGAAGAGCTTTCCTGTCTACCTTACCATTAGCATTCAATGGAATGCTCTCAAGTTTTACCCATACACCCGGTACCATATATTCGGGTAATCTCGCTCTTAAATATGAATCAACTGCTTCTTTATCAAAATCACCTTTGCTATTTGAAACGACATATC
>JAGPCH010000258.1 GCA_018058125.1 Ignavibacteria bacterium
GATAAATTACTCAATACACAATACACAATACTCAATACTACTTCAAAACATTCCCTATATAGAATGACACTCCGGCATAGATCTGAAGATAAGAAATATTTCTGCTTCCTGCATTATCGTTTAAAGCAATTTGAGTGGAAGTAACATCTGATTCATAATCACCTTTGCCAATAAGATTAGCAAGGTTGTACTTCATTCCGCAGATCACGCCGACATAATCATTACAGTTGAAATCAACACCACCGCCGAGCTGAAGTCCGAAACGGGTTTCAGATTTCAGGGCATTTTTAGGAAAGTCACTGCTTGGATTGCTTCCGAAATTACCATTGAAAAAATTAGCAGTAAAATCCAATCCTATAAAAGGATTCACAGAAGTTTTAGGATTAAAATCATATTGACCACCGACAGATGCTGTTATTATGCTAACATCGGGTAGAAACTGAACTGTTTTTGTTTCAGTGCTGCCTTTACCGTCATTTTCTACTATAACGGTAGTATTTAAATCACCCCAGTTTTTGAATCCGTTGTATTCAAAATTGAAAACCAGTTTGATACTTGCTTCTTTGTTCATTGTTAACTTTCCTGTAAGACCCATATTGTATCCTGTTTTCATTAGATATGGCCAATCAGCGGAAGCGGTATCATTGATTCCGATTGAATTATTAAAATTTCCAAGAGGCTGTGAATAACCTGCAGTCACATTCAAAATGAATTTCGCCTGTGAATATGAGTTATCAGCCGATCCAAAAATAATCGTAGTTAAAAACAAAATTGAAAATAATCTGGCTGCTAATTTATTGTAAATGATTTTTGAATTATCAGAAAAATCCGTAGTATTTATGAAAAATTTATTCAAATTATTTTAACTTATTTATTTTTTAAATATATCAAAGTTTCCAAACCAGTAAGATAGATAAAACTTGATCTCATTATTTCTTGCAGTAACATCCGGATAATCCTTATAGAATCCCTCTCTGTGATAAAATAAAAATTCCGAACCAATGTTTAAATGATCTATAAGTTTTACTTCTATTCTTGGTCTTAACAATCCTACGTATTCATTGCTTGCAGCCCCTACTAAAGTATGAAGCCAGTATAAATTATAATGAACTCCCATAAATCCCCAGTTAAAGTTCAGGAAACTTTCAAACTTCATATTCATACCTGCTGCAATATTATATTCTTTTTCACCAAAGGATGAATATGCGGAATTTGCTGCGCCAAGCGGCATGATATTCAGATGAAAAGTAGAAGCTATGGAGGAGTTTTTAATTACAGAAGGAAACTTTGAAATTAATCCCGCTCCAAAGCTTATCCCGCCGACTTTATAAACCTGATTATCAAAGAAGTCATAGTGCTGAAACAACCCTACAAATAATTTCTGACCATTTTCTTCATTGTTAAGATTTTTACCTGCCAGTGTACCGTAAGCGGTGATCGCTCCTATCTGTGAATTATTTGTATCGCCTAAATTAAGCTGCGCCTGCAGGTTTATGAAATCAAAAGGTTTTACAGCACGTTCTCTGAAAGGATCTCCGTATATCATTCTGAAATTCAAAGCTGCAGTAATAGTGCCGGTGAAAAATTCCGTGCCGTCGAGTATTCTGTTAGGTCCGGCAGAAAACTCAAGATAGATCGGTTCTTTTTCAAATGCCTGTTTGGAAGTAACTCTTGATACTTTGCCGGTAAGAATTCTGTTGAATGCTCTCATCGGATTTAATAACCCCGCAAAAAATTCAGTGGTTACCCTTGGAAATCCTGTTAATCTTTCATCTATGATAAGTGAACTGGTTCTGTATAATACTTCTCCGAGAAAATATCCGCTGACAGTCGTACTTATGAGATCGTTAGTCGATGGAGGTTCATTTTCCATAAACAATTCCCACATAAGACTTCCGCCCAAAGAAAAGGGTACTGATTCCCAGAATGAATACCCGTTTGATCTGGCTGAGTTAAAATATAAATTTCCGTGATATGGGTGAGCGAAAAAATTTGTAATGAAGTGATCATGATCCCATACAGCACCGATCTCAAAATTCGTAGCAATTGTATTAAAACTAATCTTAGCAAAAGCGGATTGTGAGCCATATGCATTATATGCGCCTATACCTGCATTTAAACCAACTACTTCAGCAATCGGGATCCAGATAGGGTATTTTTTATTAAGCGAATTGTCAGAAGATATTTTTACTTTCTTTAAATTCTTTAATGGATCCTGAAGCTCATAACTATTATTAATAGAAAACGGATCTTTTTTCTGAACTGACTCGGATATAACTCTTAAGGAAGAATATTGTCCGGTTGGTTTATCATTTAATTTTAAAACAATTTTTTCAAAACGTACAGAATCCTGAGCAAAACTGCTTCCGGTTACTGTTATTATTATAAAAAGAATTTTTAAAAATTTTCCCATTAAGTTGTTACAATATTTTTTTAAAAAAATGAAAATCCTGCCAGACCAAAGACCTGATTCTGATTAAAATCATCTCCGCTTTTTGCAATGACCCTATAGCTGTATCCGACACCGCCAATAAAGCGGACTTTCCTTGATATTTCATATTGTCCAATGAGTCTTCCCTGAATTGCAAACTGATGAATCCAGCTGTCATCGGATGATTTGTCTTCAAAAATCTCTACATACCCGGCGTTTGGAGTCAGTATGAATTTATCGCTTAACTTAAAATCGTATCCGTAATATGCCGCTATGGATCCTGAGCTGGTGTTTTCGGTATCAAAAATATTGTAGCTGCCTTCAAGGTAAGATACAAAATCAGCTGCGTTGATCTTCAAGCCTGTTGTGTATGCGGCAAAATTACTCGAGAAATTTATCCAAGAAGCTCCGCCGTTTTTTGTAGCAATATTTACTGCACCGATTGGTACACCTTTTTGGTAATCCGTAATATTTACTAATCCAAATTGTATCAGATTATTTTCAGAGTTGACGTTAAGCAATCCGATCTGCACACCGTTATTAATTCCTGCAATATTTCCCGGAGCAATTTGTAATCCGCTTAAAGTATTTGATACTGCATTGAAAGTAGTTCCTATCTGTACGCCTGTCAGATCACTTCCGACAATATTAGAATTGCCGAATTGAGCTCCTGATAAGTCTGAACCTGTTATATTTGCTATCAAGGACATCTGAGTACCTTCAAAGTTTCCAGAAGTAAAATTTACTGTACCCGCCATCTGAACTCCCTGCATGTCTTTTGTGGTTGTATTGAATAGTCCCCCGATCTCAAAGCCTTTTACATTGCCCTGATGAAGATTACCTATTGCTGAAACTATAAAGCCGCCGGAGTTACCGATCATGCTTGTAACACCGGCATTAAGATTTACACCGTTTAAACTATTTTCAACGCGCGTATATCCTAAACCGGTATTGAATGTCTTAATACTTCCAATATCTGTGTAAAACAGAGTAAGATTAACATCAGCAATATCTTTATCGGATTGGTTTATACTTAATGCTTTATACCAGACGGATATGTTGAAAGGATACTTTTTTCCTTGTGCAGTTAAATCAGCTGAATTACAAAAGAAAAAAATAAAAATTATGATTGTGACTGTTTGGACTTTTTTGAGAGTCATGTTTACCTGTAAATTCTGTTTGTTAATTTAAAACCGGTACTCAAGTTATATTTTGTTTTTTGAAATTATCTAAAATATTTTTAATGAATAACTCAAAACGAATGAATACATCAGTTAACTTATAATCCTGTCAATTATATGTAAGCTGTATTAAAGGAAAGATAATAAAAAAATAACTCAATCAACTATGACATTTATCAGCAAATTCAGATAAACCATCAAGCAGTTATGTAACTTGATTCTTGAATTTCACTTTTGATCTGATTTG
>JAGPCH010000259.1 GCA_018058125.1 Ignavibacteria bacterium
GTTGCAAGAGGAAACAAACTTGAATTATAATTTGCGACAGTTCCAAGTCCGCCGTTTCAGTCACCGAAAACAACTCCGATCTTATTAACTCCGGTCAAAGACGATGCGGCATCTACATATTCGTCTCCGTTAATATCTCCTACAGCAATAGACCATGGAGGTCCGTTCACTGGCTCTCTGTCAGAGAAAATGAAATTTCCGTTTCCATCCCCAAGCAGTAATACAATTTCGCTGCTTGAGTAACATGCAATGAATGCATCAAGTATCCCATCGTTGTTTGCGTCCGCCATCATTATTCCGTTCTCACCGACACCGACTGTATTGATGAACTGCGCCGTATCAAAAGTTCCGTTTCCTTTATTTCTGAATAATGCAATGTTGTTTCCCGCGCGGTTACCTGTAAGAATATCATCATAACCATCTCCGTTAAAATCATTGATCGCAACACCTCCTACGAAATTTGCGGCTGTGTATGGAACTTCAGGCAGGAAGTTTCCGCCGCCGGTTGCAATAAATACGCTTACATTATTTGAATGACCGCTCCCGACCACCACATCCACCAATCCGTCATTATTAAAATCAGCAGCTTCGCTCGGACTAGGTCTGTTACCGGCAGGCATTGAATAAATCGCATACATAGTATCGAAACTACCGCCGTTGTTAAGATATATCCTTAAATCTTTCGTGATCTCATTTACCATAGAAAGATCCGTCCAGCCGTCGTTATTTATGTCAACTCCTAATGCGCCGTATGTCTGAACATGTCCTTCATTCGGTCTTCTCATTGGTATGGTTTGTATCAGAGTTACATTCAGTGTTCCGGGTAAAGAAATGGTCCAGAAATTCCACGAGAATCCTGTTGTCAATGAATTATTGTCAGCGCTTTTTATTCCTTTGGATAAATTTACAGTGACCCATTCACCAGCAAGAAATAAAGAAGATGGAGTAAATTTGATTCGGGTATTGCCGTTAAGAAATTGAATTGTTCCCGTTATTGGTCCTGATTGTTTTCCGAAAACACGGAATGTAGTATAAGTTACAGTTGAAGTATTCAATGCAGTATTAAAATCTACTATAATGTCAGTTCCTCTGGATGCGTTTATAACTTGTCTTGCAGGTGAAAAAGATGTTACAATTGGTGCTGCTGAATAAGATTGGTTTATTTGTAATATAAATATTGCAAATAGAATTGAAAAAATTTTCATAACATAAAATTTAGATTTGAGTGTTAGCTTTGTCTTTAACTATAGAGCTAATTTTAAAAATTCCATTAAAATATATTTAAATGAAATTTTGCCTCTGATAATTTATTGATGAGAAGATAAAAATATTGAATTCTAATAAAGTCATTGGCTTTAGCCTGCGCTGACAACATTGAAATCATTCCAGTCGATGTTATAAAATCTCATAGTAATCATTCCAATTCATTTCTGATCATAGTTTAAAAAAACCTAAAGCTTTCTGAATTACTTCTTCCACACAAAACCCATTCTCCTTCATCAGCCAATCACCCGGCGCGGATTTTCCGAATTCATCAATTCCAATTGCAATTCCTTCGTCTGTAATATATTTGTGCCATCCCAGTGTCGAACCTGCTTCTATCGAAATTCTTTTCTTAATATCTTTTGGTAAAACTGTATCTTTGTAATCATAGTCCTGTATCTCAAACAACTCCCATGAAGGCATACTGACGACACGCGTGTTTATGTTTTGAATTTTTAATTTTTCCTGAGCTGCCAATGCCAGCTGAACTTCCGATCCCGTAGCAATAAAAATAAGATCCGGTTTACCTTCACAATCACTGAGAATGTATGCGCCTTTTTCAAGGTTATCTGCCTTGGCGAATTTTGTCTGATCTATGACTGGAAGTTTCTGCCGGGTAAGAATGATCGTAACCGGTCCGGTCTTATGCTCTATTGCCACTCTCCACGCCTGCGCAGTTTCATTTGCATCAGCAGGTCTGATCACAGTTAAATTCGGAATAGATCGCAATGAAATTAATTGCTCTACAGGCTGATGTGTCGTACCGTCTTCTCCCAAAGCAATACTGTCATGAGTGAAAATAAATATTGTTCTGATCCCCATGATTGCAGCAAGACGGATCGGAGCGCGCATATATTCAGAGAATATCAGAAATGTTGCCCCGTATGGTATCAGCGGTTTTGTAAGTGCAATGCCGTTGAGCTCTGCACCCATAGAATGTTCGCGAACACCGAAATGCAGATTCCTGCCGTCATAAGCTCCCGGCTGAAAACTTTTTTCACCTTTTATGAAAGTATCATTTGATGGCTCAAGATCAGCCGATCCGCCGATCATGTTCGGAAAATATTTTGCAATGGCATTAATGGTTTTGCCTGAAGCAGAGCGCGTCGCAACTTCTCCGTCCTTAGGATCAAATACCGGCAGAGCATCAGTCCATCTTTCATGGAATTTATTTTCACAAAGATTTAAATACTCCTCTGCTAATTCAGGAAATTCCTTTTTATATTCGGAAAATAATTTATTCCATTCTGCATTTTTGGATTTTCCTTTTTTTCCTGTACTTCTGTAAAAATTCAGAACTTCATCCGGTACATAAAATGATTTATCCGGATCCCATCCGAGATTGATCTTGGTCAGACGAAGTTCCTCGTCACCGAGAGGTGAACCGTGAGCTCCGGCTGTATCCGCTTTATTCGGACTGCCGAATGCAATGTGGGTCCTGACTTTTATAATGGAAGGTCTGTCTTTTTCTATAATAGCTTTTTCAATAGCTTCGGAAACTTTACAGACATCATTTCCATCTTCAACAACCTGTACATGCCAGCCAAATGCTTCAAATCTTTTTACCGTATCTTCTGTGAATGTAATATTTGTATCGCCCTCTATTGAAATGTGATTGTCATCATAAAGATATATAAGGTTGCCCAGTTTAAGATGACCGGCAATGGAAGCCGCTTCTGAAGAAATCCCTTCCATCAGATCACCGTCACTAACGATCGCATAAATATTGTAATCAAAAATATCATAACCCGGTTTGTTGTATCTCGCTGCAAGATATTTCTGAGCAATAGCAAATCCTACTCCGTTTGCAAATCCCTGTCCGAGAGGACCGGTAGTAGTTTCAACTCCTTTTGTCAAATGTGATTCAGGATGTCCGGGAGTCTTACTGTCGGGTTGTCTGAAATTTTTAATGTCATCCAGTGTAAGATCATATCCTGTCAGGAAAAGCAAAGAATACAATAGCATACTTCCGTGTCCTGCGGATAAAATAAATCTGTCACGGTTTGGCCAGTCAGGATCTGTCGGATCAAAGTTAAGATGTTTTGTCCATAGCGCATAAGCCATAGCTGCAGCGCCCATAGGCATTCCGGGATGACCGGAGTTTGCTTTCTGTACTGCGTCAGCGGAAAGCAGCCGGATAGTATCAATAGAGAGTTTTTCTAAATTTGTCATTATATTTTTTTTAAATAGAAAATACAGATTGAGTGAGTTTTATAAAATGGGAAAATTAGATTTAGATAAAATTTTATCTTTAAAATCTGAATTTCATTTTCACAAATTGAAATATTTGTTTTTGAAAGATATAAAATAATTATATAGTTTTCCGTTGGCTAAAGCCAAATGGCATTGAAATCATCTTTTTAAAAAGTCAAAGATAATAAGCTATGTATAATTAACGTTAGGAAAAATTCATAGCCGTCCCATTTATGGGACGGGACAAAGTAAAGTGAAGGAAAAATTCATAGCCGTCCCATTTATGGGACGGGACAAAGTAAAGTGAAGGAAAAATTCATTGCCGTCCCATTTATGGGACGGGATAAAGTAAAGTGAAGGAAAAATTCATTGCCGTCCCATTTATGGGACGGGACAAAGT
>JAGPCH010000260.1 GCA_018058125.1 Ignavibacteria bacterium
TACTGCAAATATAAAATACACAGCAATACTCATAACATTCAGATCTGATGCTTCTGAAAATTTACCAGCTGAAATATTAATAAATGCCCTGGTCATCCCGCACATAAAACATTCTGTATTAAAAAGCATTTTACTATAACATACCGGAGCTGCACTAATTAATGTCTCAGGGTAAAGAACCGAAATCGTCAATACTGTAGTAATAATTAAAGAAAAAATTATCCATATTGACTTTAAAGAAATTCGAAGGTCATTTTTAAATTTCGGAGACATTATACTTTATGATGTTTTCTTATCAAAATCCAGTGAGACAGAGTTTATACAAAATCTTGCGCCGCTTGGTCCGGGACCGTCATCAAAAACATGTCCGAGATGCGAGTCACATTTTCCGCATCTGACTTCGGTGCGGATCATTCCGTGAGAAGTATCTTCTTCATAGATTACTGCATCCTTGGAGATTGGCTCAGTGTAACTCGGCCAGCCGCATCCCGAATCGAATTTCGAGTCGGATCGGAAAAGATGATTTCCGCAGCAGATGCATTTATAAATACCGTCTTCATCCATTTTATAATATTCGCCTGAGAATGGTCTTTCAGTTCCCTTTTTTCTGGTAACATAAAATTGTTCTTCCGTAAGAGTTTTTTTCCACTCTTCTTCTGTTTTAATTATTTTATCTGACATATTTTTTATAATTGTTGATTGTAAATTAAAAAAGTAATTTAAAGTAATTCAAAACATCAATAGTTTTCATTTATACCTAATACTTAATACCTAATACTTAATACCTAATACTTAATACCTAATACTTAATACCTAATACTTAATACTTAATACCTGCAACAGACTTTGGCTAAAAATACGAAAAATAATATTTCTAATCTTGATACTTTGTCTCTTGATGTTTACAATGACAGGGAATTTGCAAAAAGTTATTCTAATAAAATAGAATATAATTCACACAACGCTCTTTATGAAAGACCTGCTACAATGTCACTTCTTCCCGAGCTGATGAGTACGAAGATCCTTGATGCTGGATGCGGTCCGGGAAATTACGCCGAGATGCTTGCTGATAAAGGTGCTCAGGTCACTGCTATTGATTACAGTGATGCAATGATCTCTCTCACTAAAGAAAGACTTGACGGGAAGGGAAAAGTTTTAAAAGCTAATCTTAATTCATATCTCGATTTTTTAGATGACGGAGAATTCGATGTTATTATCAGCTCAATGGTGATTCATTACATAAAAGACTGGCAGTTACTTTTCAGCGAATTTAATCGTGTCCTGAAAAAAAACGGAGTTCTGGTTTTTTCTACCCATCATCCTTTTTCTGATTTCAATAACGAAAGCGATGGTAATTATTTTGAGACAGAATTACTGAATGATGAATGGCCTTCTTATGATGTAGTCATGAGTTACTACAGAAGACCTTTGTCAGATATTTTCAAAGTACTTAAGGAATGTGACTTCAGGATTGATGAAGTTCTCGAGCCATTGCCACTGGAAGAATGTAAAGAAAAATTTCCGGATGCTTACAGGATTCTTTCTACAAGACCATGGTTTATCTGCTTTCGGGCGATTAAAGAAAAATAATAATATCAATTATGAAAATAGGATACCTACAGTTTAAACCGGAGTTTGGACAGCCGGATAAGAATATTTCAAAAATTAGAGAAATGATTTCGTACAGGGAGTTTGATCTGCTCGTACTTCCTGAACTTGCAAATTCGGGCTATTTGTTTATTGATAAAAGTGAGTTGAATGATCTGTCCGAAGATACAGAAAGTGGAAGCTTTTGTGCAGCTCTAAGAGATCTATGCAGAGAAAAAAATGTACACATAGTCTCAGGTCTTTGTGAAAGATCAGGTGATAAATTTTACAACTCCTCTGTACTGGTAAGACCTGACGGGAAAATATCAGTTTACAGAAAAATACATTTGTTTGATGAAGAAAAATTATGGTTCTCTCCGGGAGATAATTTTCCTGAAGTATTTGAAATTGAAGGAAAAAATTTCGGTAAAGTAAAGATTGGTATGATGATATGCTTTGACTGGTTCTTTCCGGAAACCTCAAGGTCTTTGGCTTTGAATGGAGCTCAGATAATCTGTCATCCGTCTAATCTGGTAATGGCTTATTGTCAGACAGCAATGTTTACGAGAGCCCTTGAAAACAGGGTTTTTACAATTACTGCTAACAGGATCGGCTCTGATGTAAGAGAATACAAGGAACTGTTTTTCACGGGCGAAAGCGTTATTGTTTCACCAAAGGGCGAATATCTGTGTAGAGGAAGTATTGATAAAGAAGAGATCTGTATTGTTGAGATCGACCCTGATTTTGCTTTGAATAAGAATCTTAACGATAGGAATAATATATTCACGGACCGGAAAAAAGAATTTTATAATCTATAAACCATTATCATGAAGGATAAACTTTTTACAGTTGTCGGGATGGGACCCGGCGTTAGTTACTCAACTGCTAAGTTTTTTGCAGAAAAGGGATTCAAAATTGCTATGATAGCAAGAAACGAGCAAAAACTTTTTGATTACAAAAAGGATTTTGAATCTCGTGGGACGGAAGCTTTCGGATACTCTGCTGATGCCGGAGACGAAAATTCATTGATATAAGTATTTGATGTGATAAGAAAAAATGCAGGTGAGACAGATGTGCTGCATTATAATTCTTTTGCAATGCGTCAGTCCAAACCGCTTGATCTTAAGTATGAAGACTGTATAAACGACTTTAAGGTGAATGTGGCCGGTGCTCTGCTGTCTTCTCAGCTTGTTCTTCCTTCAATGCTTGAAAAGAAATCCGGATGCTTATTTTTTACAGGCGGAGCATTTGCACTGGAGCCAATGCCAGCATATACTTCGCTCAGCATTGGAAAAGCCGGAATAAGGAATCTGGCATTCAGTCTTTATGCAGAGCTGAAATCAAAGAACATTCATGCAGCTACCGTTACCATTAACGGTTTTGTAAAACCGGGTACAAAATGGGATCCTGATTTTATTGCAGAAGCTTTTTGGAAGCTTTATGAACAGAAGCAGGGAGAGTTTGAAAGAGAGATAATTATCTGATCAGCTTAAACTATGAATAAATTATTAATGCTTCACGGAGCTATTGGCTCTTCGTCACAACTTGAACCATTTGCTGAAATGCTTAAAAATACCTTTGAAATTTATCTCTGGAATTTTTCAGGGCACGGCGGTAAAGAAATTCCTGCAGATCCATTCAGCATAAAAATGTTTGCTGAAGATGTTTTGTATTTTATTGATAAGAATAAATTAAGCGGCATAGATGTTTACGCTTACAGTATGGGAGGATATGTAGCGCTGTATATTGCAAGACATTTTCCGGGTAAGATAGGGAGAATTTTCACTACTGCTACAAAATTCAACTGGACTTACGAATCCTCATTAAAAGAATCAAAACTTCTGAACCCGGAAACGATCATTGGAAAGATCCCGGCTTTTGCTAAGGAACTAGAGCAACGTCATTCTCCCCAGGACTGGAAAGTTGTATTGAATAAAACTGCTGAGATGATGATCAACCTCGGGAATGATCCGGAATTGAAATCAGAAGACTTTGAATTGTTAGATAATGAAGTATTACTTAGCGTTGGAGACAGAGACAATATGGTTTCCATTGAGGAGACAGTTGATGTTTACAGAAAGTTTAAGAAAGGTAGTTTGTTAGTGATTCCTGGCACACCTCATCCGATAGAAAGAATATCAGTTGAAAGATTAAATTTTGAAATTATAAATTTTATAAAAAATTAAGTCGGTAAGAAATGCGTACTCAATCAATTGATACAAATCCTGAAGTGGAAAAATTATTAATAAATA
>JAGPCH010000261.1 GCA_018058125.1 Ignavibacteria bacterium
AATACTTTGTTAACGTAATACGGTATTTTAAATACCAAATACTTAATACCTAATACCTAATACTTAATACTTAATACCTAATACCTAATACCTAATACCTAATACCTAATACTTAATACCTAATAAGAAAAGCCTTTAAATTTCAATTCCCTGAACTTAGTTTACAAATTATACATTCAATAAAAAAATTTTATGAAAAAGGTAGTTTTAATCACAGGCGCATCCAAAGGCATAGGTCTTTCATGCGCAAAGATTTTTTTAAGCAATAATTATATTGTAATAAACGCATCCCGGACAAATGCAAAATCAATCAAAGATCCTGATTTCCATTTTATAAAAACAGATGTATCAAAAGAATCCGAGATTAAAAAACTTTTTGAAACGCTCATAAAGAAATTCAAACAAATACATGTCCTTATCTGTAACTCGGGATTCGGCAGATTTGCAAAACTTGCTGATTCGAAAACTAAGGATTTTGATGAAATGTTTGCTGTAAATGTAAAGGGACTTTATCTGTGCAACAGATATGCACTTAAATCCATGTTAAAGAAAAAATCCGGAACGATCATAAATATTTCTTCCATTGCCGGAAAGAACGGAGTTCCGACCGCTTCAATCTACAGCGCTACAAAGCATGCGGTCATGGGTCTGTCAAGATCTTTAATGGCTGAGGTCAGGGAGGATAACATTCGGGTTATCACTGTATGTCCGGGTTCAGTCGATACGAATTTTTTTGATCATCCAAGCGCCGGACTAAGTGCAAACAGAGAAACAATTCTGTCACCTGATGATGTAGCAGAATCCTGTTATCTGGCGGCAACTCTTCCTGAGAGAGCTTTGATAAATGAACTGGAAATAAGACCACTGAATCCTACAAAGTAACATTTTTTATACGATACGGTTAAAAATTTCAGTTCATTCGTTTTCAATTTAAGTATTCAAAAAAATTAAATTTCTTCAAAATCCCTTCAAAGTCGAATTGATTTTGAAAGGCAATTTCGTTAATTTTGTGTTCGCCAAACAAATGGATGAAAAACAAAAAAATTCTGAGCATGATATTAATGACAGCTCGGAAAAGAATGTTAGTTCTTTAAAAAATTTCCTTTCCAAACCGCTGTTCAAAGCTGACACTAAAATAGCTCAGTATTCCGGATTAGGTATTTCACTGGTAGTTACAATACTCTTATTCTTATGGGTTGGAATGTGGCTTGACGGAAAATTTGATACGGGGGTTTTATTCACACTGTTACTTACATTCATAGGTTTTGCAGCAGGATTTTACAGCTTTTATCTTAACATTAAAAAGCTTACGGAAAAGGATAAAACTGAAAATAAAAAATTCAATAAATACTGAAGTCACTAGATTTTAAAAAATTTTTCATAAGGGTCGTGATAATAAGTCTGGTCCTTATAGTTTCAGGATTTATTCTTATCAGCAATCTTGATCTTGATTATCTTGCAATACCTTTGATAACCGGATGGTTTGTTTGTTTTATCAACGTATTGATCGGAAGTTTGATAATAACAAAGGCATTTAAATCACAGGGTAAGGGATTTTTTAATACAGTTCTGCTTAGTATGGTTGTCAGAATGTTTGCCATAGCAGGTCTGGTCTTTATTTTGGTTTACTTTTTAAAATTTGACAGAATAGGTTTTCCGGTAATATTATTCATCTTTTATTTTCTCTTTCTGATATTGGAGATAAATTATCTTTCGGGAAACACTTATATAAAACAAAATACGCAAAATAATTAATTGATAAAAAATTTGCCTTTAACAATCACTCCATTTACATCTAATAATAATTTTATTAACAAGTTCGCTTTTTTAATTCTTTTCCTCCTTTTGACAACCGGGGCTATAAATTCTTTTGCTCAGGACGGAAGTACCGGAACTGGTGAGACAGAAAAATTAGAAAAAGCAGGTGAAGAGCTGGAGCATAAAGCTCAGGAAGAATTCAGCGTCATTGATAAAGTAGTAGATCACCATTATATAGATTTTTACTTTCTTGGTAAACTGTATCTTCCCCAGTTTGCGCCTGTTAATGTCTTTGGAATAGATATAGATTTTTCGATTACTAAGACAACGGTAATGATGTTTCTTGCTTCCATTATCTGTATAATACTTTTATGGTTTGCAGCATCTTCAAACACGAAGAACAAAGTACCTAAGGGATTAGGCAATATGGTTGAATCCATGGTTGTCTTCGTCAGAGATGACATTGTCGTACCGAATATGGGTAAAGAAGGATTAAAGCTCATGCCTTTCTTTCTCACTCTTTTCTTTTTTATCATGATAGCAAATCTGATCGGACTTTTTCCTTTCATGGCTCAGCCCACAAAGAATATTAACGTTACAACCGGACTTGCTCTTATCACTTTCTTCGTTACTCAGGTAAAAGGAATACAGGCTCAGGGATTTGCAAATTACTTTAAAGGACTTGTTCCTCCGGGTGTACCTGTGTTTGTTCTGCCGATCATGGTGGTAGTTGAGTTCATCGGACTTTTCACAAAGCCTTTCTCACTGTTAATGAGGCTGTTTGCAAATATAACCGCAGGCTCGATCATTATTTTTTCATTAATAGGTCTGATATTTGTAATGGAATACGCCGGATCGGTAATAGCCGTTCCTTTTGCGCTGTTTATTTACATGATGGAAATTTTCATAGCGCTTCTTCAGGCTTATATTTTCACGATGCTTTCAGTATTGTATATTAATATGGCAATGCATCATCATTAAGATTTTTGATATTGGATCTAAAATTATACAAAACCAGATTTTTACTTAAAACTATATTTCAATTAAAAACAAAATAAAACAAAAAGGAGACTAATAAAAAATGGATTTAGCATTTTTAGGTGCCGGTATAGGTGCCGGATTAACAGTAATAGGTGCAGGTATCGGAATAGGAAGACTTGCAGGATCAGCTATGGAAGCCAGCGGAAGACAGCCTGAAGCATTAGGTGAAATCAGAACATCAATGATCATCGCTGCAGCGCTTGTAGAAGGTGTTGCTCTTTTCGGTCTTGTTATCTGTATATTGCTTGCAACAAAGAGCTAATATATAATTAATATAAATTCGTTTTTATATTTACAGATCCATATTTCACGGGAAATTTTTCTCTGTGGAAAATAAATTTTAAATTAAAATAAATAAGAATAATGATTTATTACTTATCATTACTTTTTAATTATTCATTCGTTTTTTTGCTTAGTGAACCGGGTGGTCACGATGAAAAGCCTATGCTTCTTTCAGTAAATCCCGGTCTCATAATCTGGCAGATTATCATTTTCATACTTCTTTTGTTTCTTCTTAAGAAGATCGCATGGAAACCAATGCTGACCTCTCTGCATACCAGAGAACAGGGCATCAGGGATTCCATTGATCAGGCGGAAAAAATAAAAATTGAATCCGAGAATTTAGTTGTGGAAAACAAGAAGATCCTTGCCGAGGCTAATTCCCAGTCAATGAAGATAATCAGCGAATCAAGAGAAGCAGCAGGAAAATTACGTGAAGAATTAATGGCTAAGGCTCAGGAAGATTCAAGAAAACTTCTGGAACAGGCAAAGATTGAAATTCAGCAGGAGAAAGATACTGCAATGGCTGATCTCCGAAATGAAGTTTCAGATCTGGCTATCAAAGCCGCAGAAAAGATCATAAATGAGAATCTCGATGAGAATAAGCAGAAGAAAATCGTAAATGATTTCATTTCGCAGATACCGAATAATTAAAATTATCAGAATTCAAATCAAATGATAACCAAAGCAGCAAGAAGATATACAACTGCATTGTATGATGTAGCTCAGGAGCAGGATAAGCTTAACAATGTAACAACGG
>JAGPCH010000262.1 GCA_018058125.1 Ignavibacteria bacterium
GTCACCTGCAAATTCAGTCTGCGCTATTCCTATATAGTAATAATTATTTGTAATGACAGGAGGTTTAGGATCGGTAATAGGAAATGATATATATTTAGTATCATCAGTTGGTTTTATTTTATAATGAGGTGATTTACCAAGTACGGTTCCGTTAATATCTACTACATAACCGTAAACTATCTGTCCTGCATTGTTAGCACCAATTTTTATATTAACATTTCTGATCTGACCTGTTCCGGACATATAATATTTGTTCAAAAATGAATTTTCTCCTATCCAGCCGACACCGGAGTTACAGCAATTGGAATCAACATATCTGATCGTATTAGGATTTGCTTCGCTAATATAAGACTTAGAATTATTACCATTGTCATCATCATCCGGCAGCGAAACAGTTACTTCAGAGAAACCATTAAGTACAGGAGTGAATCCGAGAAATTCAACCTGCATGGTATCTCCTGCGCCTATTGATGGAATGACAAGAGAATCCGATAAATTATTTGTTCCTGAAATATTGAGATAGACCTTTAAGTTTGTCATTGTGTTAGCGGAGTTATTTCTGATAAGCGCAGGGATCTTATCAGGTACTCCGTACACAAGCGGGAGTTTACCCTTTGCCCAGACCAGCTCCACCGATGCATCTCCGCCCGGATTTACCGGAGCGCTCACAGCAATATTATCTATATACATATTATTACCACAGCCGTTGATAGCAACAAAAGAAACTCTGTTTGTCCCGCTTGGCAATTGTATATTTTTAGACTGCCATTCATTATTCTGCGGCTGATAAGGACTTTGATTAAACGGTGCAGTCTGCAATTCATATCCGGTATAATAAATCAGGGAATACCAGTTGTCTCCCTGATCAGTTGAGTAAAAAATTTCCATATTGTCAACATCAAAAGTATCATACGGAGTATATGCATAATCAAATGATAAATATTCAGAACCAATGGTGGAAGTAAATACAGGAGATACTAACGAATCGTCACTTCCGCCGTCACAGTCATAAAAATTATAAAATGCTGAATAGTCGCCATTGCCAAATGCACTGTAGAAACTTTGTTCCCATAGATACGAACCGTTCCCGGGATTATTCCATCCTGAAGGGGGAAAAATGCCTGATTCAAAATCCTCTGACAATAAATTGCTTACAGTCCCTACTTTAATATTATCTACATAAATATTATTACTGCAGTTTTCAATTGAGTTAAAATAAATCTGAGTTGTATTCGGAGGCAAGATTATATTTTTTGTGCCCCATTCATAGCTTTCTGGCACAAAATAATTTGGAGTCTCTGATCCAGTCTGAAGATCCTGTCCGTTTATATATATGAGGCTGTGCCAGCTGTTATCATCAGTAGTGTAATAAAAAATTTCCAGATCATCGTAATAGGTATTATTACCGTCATTCCACGGACGGTAAGCATAATCAAAGATAAGATAATCACCATTTGCAGTCTGGGGAAAAGCGGGTGAATAGATAAAATTAGAACCGTTACAGTTCCAGTTGCTGTAGTACATAGAGTAATTTCCATTTCCGTATCCGCTGTAAGACGCTTCCTGCCATACTTCACTTCCGGGATTTACAGACCAGTTGTTTGGCGGAAAACTTCCTGTTTCAAAATCCTCTTCCAAAAGCCAGCTTCCTGAAAGATTCTTCCGGTACGATTTTGTATTACTCTTAATTTTTTCTGAGACCTGTTTCTTATCAATTATTTTTTCTGATTTTATTCCCGGTCTTATTGGTTTGACCTTTTTTGTTACTTGTTGTGAAAAACTGATTTGACTTAACATCAGAATTCCAATTAAACAAACAAATAATAGTTTTAAAGTTTTTTTCATTTTAACTTTTCCTTTCAAAGAAATTTATTAAGTATTAAGTATTAAGTATTAAGTATTAAGTATTAAGTATTAAGTATTAAGTATTAAGTATTAAGTATTAAGTATTAAGTATTAAGTATTAAGTATTAAGTATTAATAAAAAAACCTCAGAATATTTGAATTAAAATCCGGCTTGTCAAGATTGACAAGCCCGTATGGCGTACGATGAAATTAATTTTTGAAATATTCTGAGGAGGAAAAAAGTAAATAATCAGATTCATCGTTACGCCAAGTGATTCAAAATTATACTTATTTTAAATTTTAGTCAAAGAAAAATATTCCCGATTTTAGAAAACTTTACGCATATAAACATTTCAAATCAAATCAAAAACCTTTATTTTTCGCAAATTAATAGATATTTCAATTTTGAATTTTAGATAAATCCTTTTTACCTTATGCAGAATTCCAGGCTGATACAGCTTCTTAAAACCCTGACTCCTTCCGAATTCAGAGAATTCAAAGATTTTATCAACTCCCCTGTTTACAATAAGAATAAAAAGATAATTTTACTTTTTGGTGCTTTAAAAAAATTTTATCCCGGATTTGATCATCCGGATTTAAGTAATGAAAAAATTTCAGAAATGGCATTTGGAAGCAATAATTTTGATTATTTCAAATTTAAAAATATGATCTCGGATCTCCTTGCGCTTGGTAAAGAATATCTTTCTTTCGTTCACTTCAGAAGTAACCGGGATAAAGAAAATATTTTTCTCCTTTCAGAACTAAGGGACAGAAATCTTGATAAATTATTTGAACAGTCATATAAAATCATGGACAACAATCTTGCATCTGAAAAGGTAATGGATGAGAAATATTATCTGAAAAAACTTGAACTTACGGAAGAGATATTATCATACAGAATACCTAAAGATCCTGATTCGAGGTTTGATTATATTCAGGATGAACTTAATTTTTTCTTAAAGTATTCAGTGATCAGACTTTTAAAATTTTATAATTTAATGCTTCACGAAAAGGAGCAGAACAACTGCAGTTTTGATCTAGGTATGTTTGACGGTGTTATGGAATACATAAAAAACAGAGACGAGGATAATCCGACACTTCTCATATACTATAATATTATTCTTCTTAATTTAAATAAAGAAGAAAAAATATTTTTTAAACTTAAGGAGCTGAAAGATCTGTATTATGATAAGCTTAATATTGGAGACAGATTTATGCTGTTTGTACATCTGACAAATTACTGCGCATATGTGTATAATGTATTGGGTAAAAAGGATCTTATGAAAGAGCATTTTCTTTTTTCAAAGGAAAATTATGACAGAGGCTCAATAATTCTCGGCAAAATTCTATATCCGGATTTCCTTAATCATGTTAAGATAGCAGTTAGGGTAAATGAATTTGAATGGGCTGAAAATTACATTAATGAATTCAGTCATTTGCTTTCAGAAGAGAAAGAAAGCACTCTCAATTTTTGTAATGGCTTCATCAATTACAAAAAAGGTAACCTTGAAACTGCGCTTGAGCTGTTTTCCAAAACAAAATTTCCAAGCTTTATAATCAAGGTACAGGTGAAAATTTTAGTACTTATGATAAATTATGAAATGAAATATTATATAGAAGCCTGCGCTAACATTGATTCATTCAGACATTACCTTTTGAGAGAAAATTCAATGGTCGAAGAGTTCAAGGAATCCTATTATGATTTTCTCAGGAATCTGACTGAACTGATTAAAATAAAATCAGGTGAAAAGAAAATTAAAGATAAGGCAGATTTAAAACTTCTGAAGAAAAATATTGAATCAATTAAGTTCAATCAGTTTGGCATAAAGATATGGCTTAAGGAAAAAGTGGAGGAGATGATTAGGAATTAGGAATTAGGAATTAGGAGTTAGGAATTACAAATTTCAAATTTCAAATTTCAAATTTCAAATTTCATTTAAAAACAAAAAGTTATCACAATAGAATTATCAATTATCAATTATCAA
>JAGPCH010000011.1 GCA_018058125.1 Ignavibacteria bacterium
GGTTTTAGCTATATCTCCTCCAATGAAAAGCCAGTCTTCATCTTTATTGATCTCCACACGATTATCTATGCTCAGGTTTTGACACGAATGCATCAAAACAGCAAAGAAAAAAATTAATGTTATATTAATGAATAATTTCAAGTGGATACTCGCGATAATTTATAAACTGAACTTTGATTAATAACTGAACTTGTTAATTTAAGATTCACAATTGGTCTGTGAGGGCTGAGGGTTTTAAATCTGAAATTGATTACTTAAAGTTAAACAACACATAATTAAATTTCCATTGAGTATTTAATATAGAGTGTATAGTCCGCCGCCGAGGAGTGTAGAGTGTGGAGTTTACAAAGGAATTTTTCTTAAAGTCATTAAAAAGTATATTAAGCAAAATAAATTCATCATATGAAAATAGGTATAACATGCTATCCGACGTACGGAGGAAGCGGAGTAGTTGCTACTGAGCTGGGAAAGGCGCTTGCTATGAGAGGGCATGAAGTTCACTTTATTTCTTACGCAATGCCAACCCGGCTGAACGGTTTCGTTGATAACATATTTTATCACGAAGTAGAGATCAATAATTATCCATTGTTTGAGTTTCCTCTGTACAGTATAGCATTATCAAGTAAGATGGTCGAAGTTACAAAATTTTATGATCTTGATATTCTCCATGCCCATTATGCTATTCCCCATGCTACAAGCGCGTATCTTGCAAGGGAAATTTTAAAATCCGAAACGAATAATACTAAAGAGATAAAATTCATAACTACCCTTCATGGAACCGACATAACACTTACCGGTCTCGAACCAAGTTTCCTGCCTACAATGAAATTCAGCATAGAAAAATCTGACGGAGTAACTGCAGTTTCCAAATTTTTAAAGGATAAGACTCAGCAGCAATATAAGATAGATAAAGAAATTGAAGTAATACATAATTTCATAGATGTTGAAAAATACAAAAGGCAGGATGATGAAAAGACCAAATGCTTTAAGAAAAATTTCGCGCCTAACGGTGAGAAAATACTCGTTCATACTTCAAATTTTCGAGCACTAAAAAGAGTTCAGGATGTTATAAAAATTTTTAATGAGGTAAGAGAGACAGTTGATTCTAAACTGATTCTCATCGGAGACGGTCCGGAAAGAGGCGACTGCGAAAGGCTCAGCCGCGAACTGGGGATTTTTGAAGAAATTAAATTCATGGGAAAGCAGGATGCATTAGTAGAGCTACTTTCGGTTGCTGATCTTTTTATAATACCTTCCCAATCTGAGAGTTTCGGTCTTTCCGCACTTGAAGCCATGAGCTGCAGTGTCCCCGTGATCTCTTCAAGCGTCGGAGGGTTGCCCGAACTTAATCATCACGGCGAGACCGGTTATATAGCCGAGATAGGAGATGTCGAAAGAATGGCAAAATATGCGATTGAAATATTAACCAATGAAAAGAGGTACGGGATACTTTCGAAAAATGCAAGAAAGAGAGCCGAAGAATTCAGCGAAGATAAAATCGTACCGCAGTATGAAGCATTTTATGAAAAAATTATTTCCGGATAACAACGTATGAATAATCCTGATATAAAAACAACTCGCTCGATCCTCAGGAAATACAAGCTGGCTGATAAAGAAAAATACGTTTATCTATTCACAGACAAAGAAATAAATCATTTTATGGGAGGTGGGCACTGCGAGACCAGAGAAGTCGCTGAAGCTCTTTTTTATAAAGGTTTTGATATATATAATGGTTTATTTCCTGACAGATATTTCGAATTATGGGCAATTGAAATAGATGGAGAGCTTGCCGGACACTTCGAACTTAAACAAACGCATCATACAAATGATAATGAACTGGAGATTGTATATATGCTTGATAAAAAATACTGGGGACATGGATATATGCCTGAGATTATAAAAGAAATTAACAATTATTCATCCGGATTTGATAAACAACTTATAGCTACAATAGACCCGGACAACATAAAAACAGTTAAAGCTTTAAACAAAATAGGAATTGAAAAGGAAGAATGGATTGAAGATGAAGACGGAAAAGTGTTTAAAGTGTCTTTAAAAAAAATTAAGAATTAGATTTAAAATATTTGATCAATCCTTCAATTCATTAATCAGATTATCTAATTTTGCACAGAGCCATTTCTTTTGAGCAACCTCATTGTTTTTGTCAAGATCATCTTTGATTACCTGAAATTCAGTGATCTCATTTTTAGCCGGGTGCATTTTCAATTTATAAATTTTACTTAGGTAAAGTACAAAATTATTGTTGATTATTCTGTCATCATTTCTCAAGTCTTTATTTCTTTTCAAAAAATGTCTGAAACTGTCAACAAGAGAGAAAAATGATTCTGATTCATTTTTGCAAAAATAAATTTTCAGAAGCGAAGTATTTATTAACATTTTAAATCTGACATCATGTAACTTTACTTTTGACAGATAAACCAATGCTTCATCATATTTTTCTTCCTCGATACAGATAACTGATTTACAAAAATTATAAGTAGATTCTCTGAAGTCAGAATGTACTAGTTTTCTATATTTGTTTACAAAATTTTCTGCCCACTTTACCTTGCCAAAACTGACTGCATTCAATGCTATTGCTTGATAGATATAATGAGCCATAAAATCATTGCCTTCAAAATACGCTTTGGTCTTAAGCATTTCGAGATTTATATCGAAAAGTTCACTGAGAAATTCAAACCTGCCAGCTTTTATCTGATTATTGCTGTAATTAGTAAGAGCTATAAACATATTTTTACGATCTATGATCGATAGTTTCAGATAGTACTTTTTAAGAAGTAGTTTCATTTCATCAAAATATTTCTTCTCATCTGTTTTAAACAACATAACACAATTGTAAAAAATATTAACATATGGAATGTTTTTATACAAATGGAAATTTTCCTCTATATACTTTCTTATAAGTTCGAATAAAGTAAAATCAAATCTGTGATCATACGTAAATTTACTTTGATTAAGCAGTATTGCATAAAGTTTTACATTCGTTACAAGAAACTGAAGATTATGTGTAAATGCCTGTCTGTCCATATTATCATCTTTAAATAATATACGACTGGAATTAACGACAACATTTCTTCTGTGTTCGTCCTCAAGGAGAAAATTATTCTGATAATACAATTCATCAACTATCCCGGTGCTTTTCAGGATATTTTCCGCCTTTTTAAAATTCATCTTATACAGCTTTTGCTGCTTTCTGTTTGTAAGTTCTTTAAGCAGCATATACTGTTCATAAAACGGATCTTTTCTGAGATGAGTAATTTTCAAATATTCTTCAGCAAGTTTCAGCATATCAGAAACCGTATTTCTCATCAAAGCGTCATTGTATTTTTTCCCGGAAAAAAGCTTTATGAATATTTTCTTTTTATCCAGATTCGCACTTACAAAACCAGGGTAATGCTTTTTTAAAATTTCAGAAAACTTCATAAGTACTTTTTCCCGGTTAAAAAATGGTGAATTAACCAGAAGGTAAAATTCTCTGAATTCATTCTGCGAGAATGTTTTCAGAAGTTTTATCAGATTGTTATCATGCATGGAGTAATTTTTCGTAAATTAAAAATAATTAGTATGAAAAGTAAGTAAACATTTGAACATATATCTTTTGTATCCTACAAATTAATAAATTTGTCTTTGCATAAAAAAGGAATCTATAAGTATTTTGAATGTAATTATTTCATTAATTTAAAAAATATATTAATCATCATGAAAAACATTTTAAAACATTTATCCGCAGGTTCAATTTCACTTGTACTTCTCTTACTTATTATTTTTACCTCAAACGAAAAAGCCTGTTCAGCTCAGGATACAATCGTATTACAGGTTTTTTATGATAACACATTGTATGAAGATGCAGGAGGGCTTATTAGTAATGGCAGAGGAAAATATTTATTTGCAGGCAAGGGAGACAACAATCTTACCAGAAGAGCTTTAATACATTTTCTTACAGGTGAGTTTGTACCATATTGCTCTAAAGTTTTAAGCGTGGATTTAAAAGTTCATTTATCCGGAGGTAATCCCGCAAACAAAACAATTGAACTTAGAAAAATGCTTGATTACTGGGGTCAGGGAGATTCAGACGCACCCGGACTTGAAGAAAACGGAACTTCAGCAGATGATTATGACGCAACTTGGTTAGATAAATATCACAATGCAAATGATTTCTGGGCTAATCCGGGTGGAGATTATTCAGGAATAATAAGTAATTCCATAACTGTAGGCGGTCCCGGTTACTATTATTTTAACTCTACACCTCAGATGGTAGCTGATTTTCAGTCATGGATTGATGACACCAATAGTGAATTTGGATGGATATTGCTTGGAGATGAGTCATCTGATTCCACAGCAAAAAGATTTCATTCCAGAGATGCTGATACATCAGAATTCCGTCCCGAAGTTAAACTGATAATTGAAACACCTGATTTTTATTTATATATGGAATCTTTAATAGAAGGATTCTGGGATGGAACAGATATGGTTGAAGACCTGATAACAGTAAAACTCCGCAATCCGGTATCGCCTTTTAATGTTATTGATTCTTCTTCAAGAGTAGCCGGGCAGTATGGCGCAACTTATTGTTTCAATGCGCCTCCCGGAGATTATTATATTTCGGTTCATCACAGAAATACGATCGAAACATGGAGCAGCGCACCGATCAATTTTGCACTGAACGGCTTTGAATATTATACTTTCAAAGATGCCGTGACAAAAGCATACGGAGATAATCAGGTATTTAAATTTTCCGAATTTTGTTTTTACAGCGGAGATGTTGATCAGAACGGATTAGTTGATGCTACGGATCTCCTTAATATTTTTAATGACGCAAATACATTTACTACGGGATATGTTCCGACAGATGTGACAGGTAATGATCTGGTTGATGTTACGGATCTGCTTATTGCATTCAATAATGCAAACAGTTTTGTGAGTGTGATAAGACCGTAAGTTTCAAAATCAAATTTAATATGCTTTAGGTAATTAGATAATTTTAACTTATTACAATTTTCAACTATTTTTTGCAATTTTAAATTATGTTATTCATTTCTAAGATTAAAGCCGGCTTTACTCAGCCGGCTTTCCTTTTATTTTTAATTTATTATCCCAATTCATAAACATAATAGTAAAAATATACAACTTCACATTTCAAAATATTTTGATAATTATTGATCTTTAACTTTGATGAACCTTTTTAAAGGAAATCACATTAACACGAAAGTATTTGCGCAATTACTTTACAAACAGAACTTTTAGATTTTATAAAAGTATCTTTTTTTTTGATTTATTATTCAACAAATTGCACTTACAAAATTCAAAAACTTAAAAATCAGTCTTTTCCATTTATAATCCTAATTTATAATCAGGGATAAGATATTAATTAAACTAAATAATCACATTATGAAGATTACCATTCTTCTTTTAGCATTTTTGATTGCCGGATTTAACACATCTCAGGCAAAAATCGTTTACTCTGACCCTGTGAATAATGCACAGCATGTCAGCATAGAAAACAATATCATCTTTACATTCGACGGTTTAATCACCAGTTCGGACCTGAACTCGCTTATAACCGTCACCGGTTCCAGAAGCGGTGTTCACACAGGAGATATTGTTATTACCCGTGACAATAAGACATTAATATTTAAACCGCATCAGCCGTTTCAATTCGGTGAAACTGTTAATGTTAATCTCGGAAACGTAAGAACTTCCGGTACTGCGGATAACAGTAAAACTTTTTCTTTTCAGACACAAAAAGTAAAATTAGAAGTTGATGTAATGAAGTATTTCAATGAAGAAGATCCTTCATATAACAAAGCCGAATTACCTGACAGTTATTCATCACTGCCGGCACCATTACTTACTCCTTCCATTTCAAATAATCCTTCAAACGGATTGATTTATACCAATAATTTCGCAAATTTTTTTAATCCACCTCATATACTTATCGCGGATGAAGAAGGTAATCCGGTTTATGGATTACAGTCACCTCAGCCAAATGTAGATTTTAAAAGACAAAGAAACGGATTGATGACTTATTTTGACCGGCAGAAAATGAAATTCCGTGCAATGGATAACAACTACAATATTATTGATAGTTTTTATACCGGAAACGGATATACAACTGATCTTCACGAGCTTATTGTATTACCTAACGGAAATTATTTATTAATGGCTTACGATCCGCAGCCTGTAGATATGAGTCAGGTTGTACCAGGCGGAAATCCGAATGCTATTGTAACCGGTCTTATAATTCAGGAATTGGATCCGGCAAGAAACGTTGTGTTTCAATGGAGAAGCTGGGACCATTTTCTGATCACAGATGCTATTGGCATTAGTATGACTGCAGCAACTATAGATTATGCACACGGAAATGCTATCGAACAGGATACAGACGGGAACATAATGATCTCTTCCAGACACATGAGTGAGATCACTAAAATTAACCGTACAACAGGAGCAATAATGTGGAGATTCAGCGGAAAGAATAATCAGTTCAATTTTACCAATGATACTTTAATGGTAAGTTATCAGCACGATATAAGAAGAGTTGCAAACGGAAACATTTCAATATTTGACAATGGAAATTTCCATTCACCTTCTTTTTCCAGAGCCGTTGAATATCAGATCGATGAAGTGAATATGACAGCTACTTTGGCTTATCAGTACAGAAACTCTCCTGACATATACGGACCGGCAAGAGGTTCCGCACAGAAGCTTAGCAACGGAAATTATTTTATCTGCTGGGGAGCGGCGTCAACTCCTACTTTCACGGAAGCTACACCTCAGGGAACTATAGCTCTTGAAATATCTTTTGAGCTTGGTCTCGGAGCTTACAGAGGATATTTTGAAGTATTAAATCAAAGTCTGAATCTGAAAATGGCTTTGGAAGGTTTCTATAACAGCACTACTAATACACTTAGTCAAAGCGATACGGTTACAGCATATTTGAGAAACACTGCTTCCCCGTACAATATTGTAGATACAGCTAAAGCTGTAATAAATTCTTCAACTCTTCAGGGAAATTTCATTTTCAATAATGCTCCTACCGGTACTTACTACATTACTGTAAAACACAGAAACAGTCTCGAAACCTGGAGCAAATCCGGCGGTGAATTATTCACCAACGGATTTACTGTTAATTATGATATGACAAATGCATCAACAAAAGCTTTTGGAAATAATTTAATTTCTGTTGATGCTTCACCTGTTGTTTTTGCAACTTACAGCGGTGATATTAATAATGATTCCTTTATAGATCTGACTGACGTTGTTTATATCTATAATGATGCGATAAACTTTGAAACAGGATATGTTGTATCTGATGTCACAGGTGATAATATAACTGACCTGGCTGACGTATTGATCGCATTTAATAATTCAGGAAAGTTTGTAAGCGTTATAAAGCCATAGTTTTAAAGAATACAAAATTGTAACTTTTCTCAAAGTTATTCTTTATTCATAAAATACACTTCACCCGGTTTAGCTTTTCTCAAAAAAGTTAAACCGGGTTTTGATTTTATTTTGCGACTTTTAAGTTCTGATATAATATAGCTTTTTTCATCAAAGCTATAAGGAAAGATTTTTTTTAACTAACTCCAGACAATATGAAAACAACAGTTCTTTTTTTAGTTTTACTGCTTTCTTTTTTTAAACTTTCACAGGCTGAGATTATTTATACCGATCCTGTTGAAAATGCAGAATATGTAAGCATTAATAACTGTATTATTGTAAGATTTGACGAACCTCTGAGAAGTTCAGTATTGGAATCAAACATTATTGTAACCGGAAATCTTAGCGGCAACCATCACGGGAAAACCACTCTTACACAGGACAGAAAAACTTTAATATTCAAGCCTCATCTTCCTTTCGAATATAATGAAACAGTAACAGTCTATATTAATAATACAACTACATCCGGGATTAAAAATAACAAGCTGATATATTCCTTTAGGACACAAAAAAGCAGGATCGAGTTTGACGCACTGAAATATTTTAATGAAGAAGATCCCGGCTACAATAAATTTCTGACTTCCGGTAGTTATTCTGCTTTGCCGGCACCTCCGCTGACTCAGGTGATCTCAAATAATCCTACTTCAGGACTTATTTATACTAACAACTTTAAGAATTTCTATAATGAAGCTCATTTGCTTATTGCTAATGAGGACGGAAGTTATTTTTTCACACGTGAGGAAGTCAATCAGGTACTGGATTTTAAACGCCAGCCAAACGGAGTAATGACATATTTTTCAAGAGACCGGCAGAAATATTTTTCGATGGACAACAATTACAACATTACTGACAGCTTTTATTGCGGCAACGGATATTCAACAGATATCCATGATCTGCAGATTCTAAGCAATGGAAATTATTTATTAATGAGTTATGATCCGCAGCCTGTGGATATGAGTCAGATCGTACCGGGTGGCAACCCGAATGCAATTGTCACAGGACTTATTGTTCAGGAACTTGACCCGGACAGAAATGTAGTTTTTCAATGGCGAAGCTGGGATCATTTTCAGATCACAGATGCCAACCATTTGGATCTTACAGATTCTTTAATAGACTATGTACATGGAAATGCAGTCGAATATGATTATGACGGAAACATTATGATCTCATCCCGTCACATGAGCGAGATTACCAAGATAGACCGCTTGACCGGTGATATAATATGGCGGCTCGGCGGTATCAATAATGAATTTTCTTTTCCTAATGATTCCATAGAGATCAGCTATCAGCATGATATAAGACGAATTCCAAACGGCAACATTACGATTTTTGATAATGGAAATTATCACAGTACTTTGTTTTCCAGAGCAGTTGAATATCAACTCGATGAAGTAAACAAAACAGCAACACTGATATGGGAATACAGAAATTCCCCCGATATCTATGGCAATGCAAGAGGTTCGGCTCAGAGACTTGATAACGGAAACACTCTTATTTTCTGGGGAGCTTCCAATCCCGGCACTTTTTCAGAAGTCACTCCTTCAGGTGACATTGCGCTTGAGTTATCGTTTGAAGCGGGTATAGGTTCTTACCGGGGATTCTTTGAAATACTGGATATTGATCTCGAGCTGAAAATTGTAATGGAAGGATTTTATGATAATGTAAGTAAAACTCTGAACATGATGGATTCTGTAACTGTTTATATAAGAAACATAACAGCTCCATATGATATTCAGGATACATCCATAGCAGTAATAGATTCAATTTCCTTGCAGGGAAATTTTAAATTGACGAATACTCCGACTGGGACTTACTATATAACAGTTAAACACAGGAACTGTTTAGAAACATGGAGCAAATCCGGTGGTGAAATATTTACTAATGGCGCCACAATAAATTATGACATGACTGACAATTCATCAAAAGCTTTTGGAAACAATCTCTTGCAAATTGACAGCTCTCCGGATGTATTTGCAATGTACAGCGGTGATGTTGTAAATGATAATTTCATAGAACTCTCAGATGTGATCTACACTTATAATGATGCTGCAGTTTTTGCAACAGGATATATAATTTCGGATGTTACAGGTAATAATGTTACCGGCTTGGCTGATGTTCTGATAGCTTCCAATAACTCTAATTTGTTTGTTGGTTCCATTACACCATAGATCAAAAGATCAAAAAATCAAATATTAAAAATTTCAGATAATTTTATGTTTATTTTTTTTGATATTTAGTTTAACTTTTCCTTTTACAGTGCAATCAAGAAATGTCGCCTGGAAAACAATTTTGAACTTAAATTTTAACAACCTTTAACCAAAGTCAATGAAATCTATTATTACTGTTTTTTTAATTTCCTTTATAATTTTTAATTCTGCAGTTGCAACTGTTATCTATACTGATCCTGCTGACAATGCAGTACATGTCAATACTGAGAACAAAATACTAATAAGCTTTGACAGAAATATTCAAACCATATATCAGAAGACTGACATAGTCGTGAATGGAACTGTCAGCGGATTTCATGATGGTGAGATGATTTTCACAAAAGATGGTAAGTCCCTGATCTTTAAACCATTTCAGCCATTTGCATTAAATGAAATAGTTAAAGTTGTATTACAAGATGCAAATACTTCAGGGAATCCGGGTAGTAAATTGTCTTTTTCCTTTTATACACAAAAATCAAAACTTAGAGTTGATGTGCTTAAATATTATGATGATGAAGATCCTACGTTTAACAGGTTTGTAAATTCATATGAATATTCTCAGCTTCCTGCTCCGGCATTAACAGTTGAGATTTCCAATAATCCAACGTCCGGATTGCTTTTTACAAACACATCTCAGAATATACTTAATCCGCCTCATCTGCTGATAGCAGATGAAAATGGTAATCCTTTTTTTTCGAGACCTGAGCCAAACGGCGTTGTGGATTTCAAACGTCAGCCAAACGGAGTCATGACCTATTATTCCAGAAGCAGACAGAAATTTCTGTCGATGGATAATAACTTTAACATAACCGACAGTTTCTATTGCGGAAACGGATACACAACCAACATTCATGACATGCAATTACTGAGCAACGGAAATTACCTTTTGACAAGCTATGACCCTCAGCCTGTTGACATGAGTTTAATAGTGCCGGGAGGAAATCCAAATGCCATTGTAACCGCATTTATCATTCAGGAACTTGATCCTGACAGAAACGTCGTCTTTCAATGGAGGAGCTGGGATCATTTTCAAATTACTGATGCAGTTTATCTAAATCTGACAGATTCTCTTATAGATTATGTACATGGTAATGCTGTCGAACCTGATGATGACGGTAATATATTAATATCTTGCAGACACATGAATGAGATAACAAAAATCAGCCGCGCTACAGGTGACATTATCTGGCGTCTTGGCGGACTTAATAATGAGTTTACAATTCTCAATGATTCAGTTGAATTTACATATCAGCACGACATAAGAAGGATCGCAAACGGAAATATAACAATGTATGATAATGGAAATTTTCACTCACCGAATTTTTCCAGAGCTGTGGAGTATCAGCTGGATGAAACAAACAAGATCGCTACTTTAGTCTGGCAGTACATTAACGATCCCGTAATTTACGGAAACGCAACGGGCTCAGCTCAAAGACTAAGTAACGGGAATACTCTTATATGCTGGGGCGCATCTCCAATAGGTACATTTTCTGAAGTGACTCCTGCAGGTGATATTGCTCTTCAGTTAACATTTGAACCCGGGATCAGATCTTACAGAGGATTTTTTGAAGTACTTGATATAGATCTCAATCTGAAAATAGCCATTGAAGGATTTTATGATAATACTGCAAATGCACTTCGGATGAATGATACAGTTACTGCTTATCTGAGAAAATTATCTCCTCCATATGACATCATTGATACTTCTCAAACAGTTATAGATTCTGTGTCGCTGACAGGAAATTTTAATTTTAAGAATACTTCAACCGGTACTTATTATATTTCTTTAAAGCACAGGAACAGTCTTGAAACATGGAGCAAGTCCGGAGGTGAAGTATTCACAAACGGATCTACTGTAAATTATGATATGACTGATTTTTCAACTAAAGCATATGGGAATAATCTTACACTAGTTGACAACTCGCCACAGTTATTTGCAGT
The DNA here is from genome assembly GCA_018058125.1 of Ignavibacteria bacterium. Taxonomy (GTDB): domain Bacteria; phylum Bacteroidota; class Ignavibacteria; order Tepidaquicellales; family Tepidaquicellaceae; genus JAGPCH01. Next base: position 11,607 of record JAGPCH010000011.1, read on the forward strand.
TTACAGCGGAGATATCAATGATAATTCAATTATTGACATGGCTGATTTGTTACTTATCTATAATGATGGAATTAATTTTGTAACAGGATATGAATTATCTGATATTACCGGTGATAATATTTCGGATGTATCTGATGTGCTTGTTGCATATAATAATTCAGGAATGTTTGTTGGCGCGATAACTCCATGATCTTGATTTGGGATTTGGGATTGTGGATTAGGGATTTTTTAAAAACTTAACCTGTAAAACACATTACCCAATACACATTACCCAATACACATTACCCAATACCCAATACTGATTTAATCATACAGATTCGCGAGTTTGATCAGCGCATCAATATTAAGTATTTTTATCTTCTTACCATCGAGCGCAATAATGCCCTCGCGTTTGAGTTCGGATAATATCCGGATTGCAGTTTCTGTAGCGGTGCCAACTATATTTGCGATCTCTTCGCGGGTGATAGTTATGTTCAGTAAATTTTCATCTTTTACAAATCCATAATATTCTTTCAGCATCAAGATAGCTTCTGCAAGTCTTTCGATAACCGGTTTCTGAGCGAGATTCGTTATTTTGTTTTCAGCATCTTTAAGATCCGAAGCAAGGAGTTTCATTACATTTCCCGTAAGATCAGGATTCTGTCTGATCATTTCAAAAAAAAGTGCTTTAGGTATTATACATACTTTTGAATCTTCAATAGCTATGGCAGATGCAGTATATGGTTCGCCGCTAATTAGTGATCTGTATCCGAGAATATCGCCTTCTTTAGCCAGTCTGATGATCTGTTCTTTCCCTTCAAATCCGCTTTGAGAAACTTTTATCTTTCCCCTGTTCACACAATGCAAACCGGTTGGTGAATTTCCTTCCGTAAATATCTGCTGTCCTTTAAGATAAAAATTACAATGTTTTTGAGCAGATATATTTGATAACTCCAAATCGGAAATATCGCAAAAAATCGATCCTAATCTGGCATGACACGTTTCACAAAATGGAGTTTGAAATTTTTTTGACATTTTAGCTGTAATATTATCGCTAAAAATAATTCATTAATAGCTGAATAACAATACAACTGTATTAACAACAGAGCAAAAGTTTAGTTATCTAAAAGAATGATATCGACGGAGAGTTAATACTGTGAGTACTAATCAGAGGATTTTAAAACTGAGATATTTATTATTTTTCAACAGGTGATTTAAATGAAATTAGCTTCATAGAAATAAAACTTCAGGTTAAAGAATCACTTAATTTACAAAGATCTTTTTTTCAATAAAAAAATCCTCACCACCTTTTCTAAGTTTGAAACTGACTTTCCAGTATCCTTTTTCAAAAAACTTTGTCCCGATTTTCTGTATTCCTTTTTCATCCGGATCAAATGGTATATTGAAGTCTTTTCCGGCATCAGAACTTCTGTAAAAAAACAAATCACCCTCATAATCAATTTTACCTGTTTCCGAAAGACCGGATACATCAATCATAATTTCATTTCTCTCCTGTGTCACAATGATTTTATCATTTAGGTGAGATGAGTTGTTCAAAAGATCTATCTGATCCTGATATTTGATTTCCTGTTCATAATAATTTTCACTTACCAGATCCGTTTCATTCATCATTGACACTGCAACCATCGTAAATATTCCGGCAGCAAAAACTGCGAAGACAATAATTATTTTTATACCCCAGCTTATTTTCATAATTTTAATTTACCGGACCCAGAAAAGAGGTCTCTGATTCTGTTATTATTTTATCACCCGAATATACATCTATTGTGATTGGAGT
>JAGPCH010000263.1 GCA_018058125.1 Ignavibacteria bacterium
CCGCCCATAGTGTTATTACATCACCGGCATTTGCGGCGCTTCTTGCGCTTGCATAATCGGCGTAATAAGTTTGAGCACCCGTTAATGCTGCTTTTACCGAAACCTGTGTATCCATAAATATTTTCTATTTTTTATTTCAAAAGAATCATTCGCTTTGTTTCAATGTGATTTCCATTTACTTCAAGTCGGTAAAAGTAAATACCGCTTGCATAATTGCTTCCGTCAAATTCAACTTCATAACTCCCAACAGGTTTATTTTCATTTACTAAAGCCGCTACTTCATTCCCAAGCACATCATATACTTTCAATGAAACAAATCCCAACTTCGAAATCCCAAATCCCAATATGGAAGAAGGGTTAAATGGATTTGGATAGCTCTGCGATAAGGAATATATGTCAGGCTTTCCCATTAATACTTGTGTGACACCTGTAATTGTTTGGGAGTATTTTATAGTTGTAGCAATACCACCGTGCTCTTCCCATACAAAAGACCCACCAGTTATATAAACGTTATTACTTTTATCTAATGTAATATCATTTGCTTTATCCCTATATTGATTAGAAAAATTATATCGAATTGACCATTTTAGGTTTCCTGAAGAATCGTACTTTACAGTTGTATAATCAAACTGCGTCCCGTTCCCGTCGCTTTCTCCTGTTACATATATGTTTCCAAGATCGTCCTGCACCATAGCCAGAGCTATATCATTAAGACCGTTGTGATATTTTGTTATCCATAGCTGATCTCCATTTGAATTATATTTGATGGTTGTATAGTCATATCCGGCACCGGTTTGAGTTCCGTTTCCTGTAACATATACATTCCCGGATTTTTCGACTACCATATCGTTAAGCTGGTCCTGATAATTTGCAGTTCCATTATATCTTCTTACCCATAGCTCTTCACCAGACGGGCTGTATTTTAAAGTTACATAATCGTAATAATATTCACCTTCACTGGTTCCGGAAACATAAACATTCCCCAAACTATCCAATCCAATTCTTTTACCTGTATTACTTCCACCTGGACCCCTGTAATATCTGACCCATTGTTCAATACCTGCTTCATTATATTTTAAAGTTAGAAGACCTTCACTCCCGCGTCCAACTACAAAAACATTTCCATACTTATCAGTTATAACTTTTCCGCCAAGTTGCTGTTGCCGGTCATGATGACGAGCTAACCAAATCTGATTTCCGGAAGAATCATATTTAATTGTGACGCAATCATAAGTTAATTCACTGCCGGTTGAACTTTGTCCTGTTACATAAATATTATTAGAATCATCAAAGGTTATTCCATACGGAGCATCCGTATGATCACTCTCACTCGTAAATCTGTTAACCCATTGTTCGATACCTTCGGGATTATATTTAATGATCACGTAATCTAAACCAGTACCATCTCCTTTGCTTTCTCCAATTAAATAAATATTTCCTGAATTATCAATTTCGAGACCACTCACTTGATCTTTTCCATTTCCCGGACCGTTATACCTGGAAATCCATTCTCTGTTGTTGTTCGAATTATATTTTATTAAAACAATATCACTAGTTCCTACTGAGTCAAATTCATGGAAATATGCTACATATAAATTACCAAAATCATCTGCTACTAACTCTTCACCATTAGATACGTTATTTAAATTTCCGTCATAAATATTAAACCATTCTTGATTTACTTGTGAGTTCAATTGATCATTTGTAAATAAAAAAAATATTGAGAAAAGACATATTTGATTAATCAAATTGAATTCTCTTTGTAATATTATTTTCATCATATTGAGATTAGTTAATATTTTCATCTACTATATATTTGAAATTATCTTCATCACCAATTGTGAGACTAATATTATCAGAAACACTTTTCTTTACAAACAATAAAAGGTTTTTTATCTCCAGCGTATTATCCATCCCCACTCTAAAAATTGAATAATCAACGTCTATTTCAATGCCAGTAATTAATATTAAATTTTCTATTTCAATTTTTTGATTAATATTATTAGCATTAGTAATATAAATCCCAATTGAAGTTGACTCAGTTGTGTTTACTATCTTCGCATTTCTCAAAACAACATTGCAAGAGTCATTACATTTTACTACACCATAATTACCATCACTTCCTTCAATATAATTAGCATCTATTACAACCGGCTCATCGGAATTCTCAATATTGATCCCTTGTGTTAAACTTATGATTTCGTCACATTGAATAAATGCAGAAACTATGTTTTCGATAAGATCGAGTGATTTGCCCTGTGTGCAGTTTATACTTCTTCCGATAAGAGATGCTTTTCCTTCAGTGATCTTAACTGCATCACCCTCATTAATGTTTAGGTTTTTTATTTCATCAAAATACAGTACTAAATCCTGATCTCCGGTTCCGCCGGTAAGCAGAAGTGTTGGACTTGCAGTCGAAGGAGTTTCTGAATCCGGAAAGAGAGTTGAGATTTTATTTATATTAGCTGCTACGATACCATCTTTATGAACAAAACATGAACCGTAACCTTTACAGGTTAACTCATTCATATACATAGAACCGGCAGCTTCGATTAATAAAACAGGCGCACCTGTATTTGGGTTTTGTAGTGTCCCTGATTCAACGGAAATAATATTCATAAAAAAATCAGGACAATCAGATATCTTAACTGCGGTATTATACTTACAGAAAACTCTATTACAAATAAGACTGAATCTTGCAGCAGAAATTATATTTACTGCCGCTCCTCCTGTAACCGATGAATTATCACCTTCATTTTCTATTCTGTAACATTCAATATTTACTTCAGAAGCACTATTGGAAATTTCTATACATTCTTCTTTATCAGTTTCAGAATAAGTATTAGTAATTATTCCTCCTCCAGTGATATTGCATTTGCACTGTTCTCCGTTATCAGTAATTGTAGGACCTTTACCTGAAAAATTTACTACTGTCCCGGGATCAATATATACATCTACTAAATTCTTAAGAACTATTTGTTCATCTAAATTTGCATAAATGCTGATTACATCATAATCATTTGCATTATCCCGCGCATCTTCATATTTAGAATAAAAGACAGGCACTCCGGTAGTGATATCTCGTAGGGAAACTTCGGTAGCCATAAAATTGTAGTTTAAGGCTTTGTAAATGAAAACAATGAAAGCGGAAGAATTAGAAGATTGCTTTCATATTTACTTTCGTAAATTTGATTTTAGAATAATCTAATTGAGATTAAATGTCAAGCATGTAATATCTGAGTCAAGTAAACTGTTTCCGCCCCCGGTAAATTAGCGAAGGGCTCACATTAATTTTTAGTTAGCGCCAATTATCTTGGCGGAATTATGAACTTCAAAAAATGAAAGGAGCCCTTCAAATGCAAAATACAAATTTTCCGTCCGCGTTTGAGTCTCCGGCGCTTTTCTGTGACTCCACAAAGTGGCAGGGAATTTGAACAAACAATTAACAGACATGGAGATTGAGCGCCAGTTGAGAAGATTCAGCAAGACTAAGTAATATTGAAAAACACTCTGAACATCTTGCCTCGAAATTTCATTTTATCAGATTCATCTTCATCGTATATGCATAATCTTCACTTTGCAGCCGGCACAAATAAATCCCGCTCGATAGTCCGCTGGCGTCAAAGTTTACCTGATACGTTCCTGGACTTAAAATTTCATTTATTAAGGTTGATAATTCTCTTCCAAGAATATCAAAGACAACAAGTTTCACATTCCCTTTTTTCGTAATATCGAACTTTATGCTTGTCGCCGGATTAAACGGATTAGGAAAGTTCTGATAGAGTTTGAATGCTGCGGGAACATTCGTATTCATAGGCTGAATGC
>JAGPCH010000264.1 GCA_018058125.1 Ignavibacteria bacterium
GATTATAACTCCTGTAAGCATTCTTGCTGCTGTCTTTGCAAGATTTCTGATGTCATCATCACGCCTGTCTCCAGTTCCGCCGATGACTCCTGTCTTTATCTTATTCGGCAGCTTTTCTACAAATTTAGAAAGTGCTTCCATTCCGGCAGGATTATGCGCAAAATCTATCAGCACCGTAAAGTTACCTACATCTATTAAATTCAATCTGCCCGGTGTTTGAGTAACAGACGGTACAAATGAGTTTAATCCGAACTTAATATCTTCTATGCTGACGCCTCTTAATATGTAGGATGCAAGTGTTGCAGCAAGCACATTCTGGATCATGAAAGCAGCTCTGCCTGAAAATGTCAGTGGTATGTTTATTACTTTCTCGACTCTTAATTTCCACTGTCCTTTTATCAATGTAATGAAATTATTTTCACATACACATGCCACTCCGCCTTTCTTAGTGTGCTTAGCAATTTCGGGATTATTTTCATCCATGCTGAAAAGAGCAATATTACATTCCAGTCTTTCCCGCATTTTCAATACAAGTTTATCATCAGCATTCAAAACAGCATATCCGCTTGGGAAAACATTCTCCGCTACAATTGCTTTCACTCTAGCCATGTCTTCAAGAGAATTAATATCCTTCAGACCCAGATGATCCGCTGTTACATTCATTACTATACCAATGTCACATCCGTCAAATCCAAGTCCCGCGCGAAGCAGTCCGCCTCTTGCAACTTCCAGCACAGCTACTTCGACTGTCGGATCTCTTAATACCATCTGCGCAGAAACCGGACCGGTATTGTCACCGGGCTGAATAAGTCGGTTGCCAATATACACTCCCTCCGTAGTAGTAAATCCTGCTGTCAGACCAATGTTCTTCATTATATGCGCAATTAGTCTCGTGGTCGTTGTCTTTCCGTTTGTACCTGTGACCGCAATAATTGGAATTCTGAATTTTTCACCGGGCGGAAAAAGCATATTCACTACCGGTTCGGCTACGTTTCTCGGTAAACCTTCTGAAGGCGCAATATGCATTCTGAATCCCGGCGCTGCATTGACTTCGACAATTGCGCCGCCGTTTTGAATTAATGGAGTTGAAATATCAGGAGCAATTATATCTATGCCTGCAATGTCGAGTCCGATTATCTGAGCAATTCTTTCGAAGATGAATATATTATCAGGATGCACTTCATCAGTTCTGTCAATGGCTGTTCCTCCTGTGGAAATATTTGCAGTGGATTTCAGATAACAGATTTCTTTTTTCTTTAATACTGTTTCAAGCGTATATCCTTTCAATTCCAGCAATCTTTTAGTCATGTAATCAACTGTGATCTGAGTCAGTATCTTTTCATGACCGTAACCTCTTCTAGGATCTTTGTTAATTTCTTCAATCAATTCTTTGATGGTGGATTTTCCGTCCCCGGTAACAAATGCGGGAGTTCTCTCTGCAACTGCGATCAGCTTATTATTAATAACAAGCGCTCTGAAATCTTTACCAACCAGCGACTTTTCAATAATTATGGCTCTCGAAAATTTCTTAGCCGATTCGAAGGCTTTCTTTGCATCTTCTATACTTGTAATGTTAACTGAAATGCCTTTTCCGTGATTTGAGTCGAGTGGCTTTACTGCTACCGGGTAGCCAATCGCATTTGCTGTCTCTTCAATTTCTTCTTCTTTATAGATCTTATAACCTTTCGGAACTGGAACTCCCATACTTTCGAGAAGTTTTTTGGAAAGCGCTTTGTCACTTGCAATGTCAGTTGCGATCATGCTTGTCTTACAGGTAATGGTCGCCTGAATTGTCTTTTGATAAATACCGTAACCGAGCTGAACTAGTGAATGCTCATTCAATCTTAAATGCGGAATTCCACGGTTCTCTGCTTCTTCTACAATCGAACCGGTACTCGGTCCGAATCTCACATCTTCCCTTATCTCTCTTAAATTCTGAATATCCTTTTCAAGTTTGATCTTTAATGCTTCTATCGGCACATCTTCAGCCAGCCCAAGAAAAATATCTACTGCCGCTCTAGCAACATATTTACCGGCTTCTTCTTCTATATAACTGAAAACTACATTATAAACACCCGGTGAATCAGATTCCCGAGTTCTTCCGAATCCTGTATCCATTCCTGCAAGCGTCTGCATCTCAAGCGCAATATGCTCAATGATATGACCGGCGTATGTTCCTTCATCTATTCTTTTTAAGAATCCTCCTTCATACCCGTAACTGCATGTATGACTATAAAGAGTTGGAAGTAATTCTTTTAACCTTTCAGGAAATCCGTGAATGATATCGGAGGGCTTCTGTTCATAATCTTCTATATCCAATTTCATTGTAATGAGTTTTTTCCATCTGTTGCTCCAGTAATTAGCACCGCGTAAAGCCCTGATTTCTAATATTTTCATTTTTTGATTTTTTTTTAATTAGAATATTTAAATACATCAAAATTACAGATTACAGATTACCGATTACAAATAGAACATATTCAACATGAAATTATATTCAGTATTTGAATATTACATATACCTTAATTTCCCTCAAAAATATATATTTAGATTTGTTAACAATGTATAATTTTTTTGTAATCTGTTATTTGAAATTTGTAATTTGTAATTATATTTGAAGGTATTTGCCCATAGTCATGATCTGTTTCCTCTTATAAATATCATACCTGACCGAACTGTTAAGTATATTCACCTGCAGTCCCATTACTGAAAACGGTTCAGATTCATGTACTTCAGCAATTGTATTAAATGATATATTCGAGCCATCAATAATTGTTACAGTCCCGGTGCCGAGTACTTCTAGAATTCCGTTTTTCATAATATGAATAGCAGTGTTTTCATCAATGCCGATACCCAGATTATTTGGATTATATGATACTGCAGTAATTAACCTGCTTAATCTGTTTCTTTCAGTGAAATGCTGATCTATTATTATGTTCTTTAAGATACCAAGTCCAGGACAAAGCCGGATCGAGTCTTTCAAAGGCTGAACGGCAGGCTCGCCTCTTACTATCATAGTCGAACTCATGCTCGAAGCTCCTGCGCTTGAGCCCGCTAAAGTTACACCGTTCTTTTTCAATGAAATTTTTAACTGCTGCAGAAATTTTGTACCACCCAGTAATGATGATAATCTCATCTGATCACCTCCCGTAAGAAATACACCTGTGACATTATTAAGTATATGTTCCGCATCAATATTCATTATTTCATCTCTTGAAAAAGCCTCAAGTACATTTACTTTTTCTATTCCGAGATCCTCAAATATCTTTTTATAAAGTGCTGCCGCCGCAAGCGGAAAATCTGAAGGAACAGGTACAATAAGTATGGATGCATTTACTCCTCCACTGAGATCAGCAAATTTTCTTAAAATATGACGCTCATTCATCTTATCTTCAGCCCCGCCGATAATAAGTATATCACCGCCAAGCTCTTCTTTGTAATGGTTGTTATTACTCAATAATATGATTTTATGTTAATATTTTTGCAAAATAATCATATTATGTCTGAAAAGATATTACTTAGTTTGTAAAGTTTATAAAGTTCTTAATGGTTTTAAAGATTGAGTCTGTTTAGTAAGAGGAGTGGCTTAAGTAAATTTGATTAAATTTTTGTTGGTTTTATTAACTCTCAAATTATTTAAATTGTGTTTATTGAAATGATTACAAATTGGATAATAAATTAGAAATCAACAATACTTCTGCTTTATTCTTTATTCTAAAAAAGAAAATCCCTGAATCCAAAGACTATTTTATAGCCGGAATATTCTCATCCCTTGCTTACCTTACTCGTAATACCGGAATTTCATTATTTATATT
>JAGPCH010000265.1 GCA_018058125.1 Ignavibacteria bacterium
ACTCAATACTCAATACTCAATACTCAATACTCAATACTTAATTTTCAGCTCTCTCGCCGGAAACCACTTGCTTTCAAACGAACTCACATAGAATTTTTCAATATCAATCCTGACAGGAGTAACAGGTGTATATGTCTTAAACCATGGCATTTTCTTTATCAGCAGATCTCTTACAAAATTTTCATCTGAGTCATCTAATATCTCAAGAGTCCCGTAGCCCTGCAGAAAATCCTGCATGGCATCATTCTTTGAAACGGCAATTGCAACTTTGTTATTCGATCTGAGATTTTCCATCGATTTGCCATCTGTATCAATAAACAGATAGATCTTTAATTCTTCACTGGCGAAATATGCACTGAGTATCCACGGCGAAAGTTTACCGCCGGTAGTCGCAATAGTAATAGCATCGTTATCCTTAAAGATCTCTTTGATCTTTTCTTTGATCTCTGTTTCCATGTTATTTTAAAATTAAATTTTTCAGACAGATCCATAATCAATCCACCGCGGCGGATCCAAAATCAAGCATCTCATAAATCCCAAATCAAAAATCCCAAATCCCAAATCAAATGACCTCTTTAATTCTCTTTATAGCTTCAAGAATATTTTCTCTGGAATTAGCATACGAGAATCTAAGATAACCTTCGCCAAATGCTCCGAAAGCAGTTCCGGCAAGAGAAGCTACTCCGCCATTATATAATATATGGTCACTGAGTTCTTTTGAGATATAACCGGTTTTGGTAATGTTAGGAAATGCATAAAAAGCTCCGTTAGGTACAATACATGAAAAACCTTTTATTGAATTCAAACCTTCTACTATTATGTCTCTTCTTATCATAAACTCAGCTTTCATCTTTTCAACTGAATCCTGAGGTCCTTCATAAGCTTCAATACATGCTTTTTGAACAACGGTGTTTGTACATGAATTACTGTTTGTCATAAGCTTAGCGATCTTTGCCGCCAGATCAACATTCATTACTCCATAACCTGCTCTCCAGCCGGTCATTGCATAGGTCTTTGAAAATCCGTCCAGAATGATCGTTCTATCCTTGAATCCCGGGATCTGTGTAATGCTGAAATGATCACCTTTAAAAATCAATCTGCTGTATATTTCATCGCTGAGAATTGTAATATCCGGATATTCTTTCAGAACTTCAGCAATCTGTCGGATCTCTGATTCAGTTAAAATACCGCCGGTCGGATTCTGCGGAGTGTTGATTATGACCATTTTGGTTTTTGGCGTTATGAGTTTCTTAAGATCCGCAACATCAAATGCAAAACCCATTTCTTCTTTAAGCTGAAGCGGAACAGGCTTTCCTCCAACGAAATTGATCATTGATTCATATATCGGAAATCCCGGATTCGGATAAATAACCTCATCACCTTCATTAATAAGAGCAAGTATAGTAAAGAACATTATTGGCTTAGCTCCGGGAGTCATTACGACTTCATCAGGATGAACATCAATTCCTCTTGTCTTATTAATATATTTAGCGATGCAATTTCTCATTTCGGGAATTCCGGCCGACGGAGTATAGTGTGTATCCCCTGCTCTGATGGAAGCAATTGCAGCTTCACATATATTCTCCGGTGTCGGAAAATCCGGTTCACCTATCTCAAGATGGACAATGCTTTTTCCTTCGGCTTCAAGCTTTCTTGCTTTTGCCAGTACTTCAAATGCTGTCTCTGTCCCTAAGTTGGACATTCTGTCTGCGTAAATCATAATTTTATTTTGTTAAAAGTTAAAAGTTAAAAGTTAAAAGTTAAATTGTGAATATCTATAAGGTTTTTATTAAACCTGCTGTCATTCGGGAAACATTTAATGATATTTCCAATAATGCTTTGTACTCTGTTTCTGAAATATAATTAAGCTCAATTGATAAGTGTAACATATTTCTTACTTCACCTGTACTGCCTTTTGCAAAATACAAAAACTGTCTGAAATCTTTGTTACTCCTCCTTTCAAATCCTTCAGCAATGTTATTCATTATAGTAACTGAAGCTCTTTCAATTTGCTTTTTAAATCCAAAGTCTGTGTTTTTTCCAAAAATTCTATATATACTAAGAGTTAATTCTTTTGCTTTTTGCCAAATCAATAAATCCTCAAATCTTTCTACTTTCATCATTCATCCCTTTCATATTTATTATTTAATCTTCACCTTTCATCTTTCATCTCTCAACTTTTAACTTTTAACTTTTAACTTTTAACTTTTAACTTTTAAATTATTCTCCAAGGTACGCTTTCCTCACTTCTTCATTCTTCGCAAGTGATTTTGCTTCCCCTTCTAAAATTATTTCACCGGTTTCCATAACATAAGCATAGTCCGCAATTGAAAGCGCAATGTTTGCATTCTGCTCTACCAGCAATATCGTAAGCCCTGTATCTTTATTAAGCGCTTCAATTTTCTCGAAAATAGTTTTGACAAGCAGAGGAGCAATACCAAGCGACGGTTCGTCAAGTAAAAGAAGTTTAGGTTTTGACATAAGCGCTCTTGAGATAGCCAGCATCTGCTGTTCGCCTCCGCTGAGTGTACCCCCGGGTTGCTTAAGCCTTTCTTTTATCCTTGGAAAAAATGTATATATAAACTCAAGATCTTCTTTGAAATTATGTTTGTCTTTTCTTACATAAGCTCCCATTTCAAGATTTTCTTTTACCGTAAGATTAGAAAAGATCATTCTGCCTTCAGGTGACTGTGATATTCCTTTCTCTACAACTTTATTAGGCGCAAGATTTACAATATTCTCACCGAGAAAATCTATGCTTCCTGAAACAGGATTAAGGATTGATGAAATAGTTCTTAATAAAGTAGTCTTCCCAGCGCCGTTTGCGCCAATCAATGTAACAATTGATCCCTCTTTCACTTCAAGGCTGATCCCTTTCAATGCTTTAATTGCGCCGTAGTTAACGTGAAGGTCGGAGATCTTTAACATGATTTGGAATTTGGGATTTCGGATTTGGAATTTGAAAGATTCATTTTAGAGGTCTTTCCTATTGAAGTAAAAATAGCAGTTAATTCATTAGCTTCTTTTAGAATCTCCGATAATCTGTTTTCATTAAATAAATTAGATTCTTTAATTAATTCAATCCAGTAAACAGATTCATCTGATTCTTCTTCCACTACTCTGATTTTTGAAATAAACTCTGCTTTTGATCTTGACCGACAAGCAGCCCGGTAATTTGCTCCAATTGAAGTTGCTGACCTTAATAGCTGATTTCCTAAAACGTTTCCTATCTTATTGTTTGGTAAAGTTCTTATCAAATTTATTACTCTAATTGAAAAATTTTTTGTCCGTTGTTTCAATTCATCCGAAGTCATAGTTGTCTATTTATATTAATCAATAATTTCAAATCAATATAAATCAAATATCAAAAATCTAAAATCCAATCCGCCGCGGCAAACGAAAAATCCCAAATCCGAAATCCCAAATCCCAAATCTAATGGCTTGTCTCACCCAGATAAGCTTCTATCACTTTTGGATCTTTCTTTATTTCTTCAGGCAGTCCTTCTGCTATTTTTTTTCCGTAATCCAGTACAAAAATTCTTTCGCACACACCCATTACAACTTTCATATCATGCTCAATCAAAAAAATGGATATTTTGAATTTATCCTTTACCATCTTTATCAGATCCATTAATTCGGCTTTTTCAGTCGGATTCATTCCTGCTGCCGGTTCGTCAAGAAGCAGCAACTGCGGAGACGTTGCAAGAGCTCTGACTATTTCCACTTTTCTCTGCTCTCCGTATGGCAGCGATTTTGCATTCTCATTTTCCACATCCATTAATCCGAATATATCAAGCAGCTCTGTGATCT
>JAGPCH010000266.1 GCA_018058125.1 Ignavibacteria bacterium
ATACGGAAGTCATAGGTTTGAAAATTAAATTAATAGAATTTAGATTTTCAAGTGGGGTGTGGAGCGAACATCTTTAGAAAGAACTGAGTTGTTTAAAGTACAACATTCACTTCAGACTTAATTATCTTACGTAAATGTACCAACAAATACTGACACAAGATATGTAATTAATTTATGGTAGGCAAGTATTTTTTAATGAGTTAAACAAATAATAAAATCAGATTTCATCATTTTTCATATTTATAGATACCTGTCTTTACACCGTCAGTATAGGTGCTGGTAAAAGCTGTCTTTGTTATCAATCCATCTGCACTGTACTCAAATATTTTCTTAAATGAGAATTTTAATTCACCTGTCTTGCAATCTTTATCGAATTCCTCATTCACTATTAAATTTTCTCCATCATAAGTGTATCTTGAGAACATTGTAATATCATCACCTTCCTTACATATAGCTTCGATAGTAGAAAGCAAGCCGTTTGCATACGTATTTTTATACTCGATCTGACCGGCTGAAGTTTTATCGTATGTTGAAACATATTTTATCGTTACTGCATTTCCAAACTCGTCATTTACATACTCGGTAATATCTTCCATACTGCCTGAAGAAATTGATTTTATCATCTGCCCGTCAGCATCATAAAAAAATTGTGTTGTAACACCGTCACCGCTTTCATAACCAAAATATGCTTCTTCGCTTAAGTATCCTTTCTTATCGTACTTATATGTAGTGATGTAGCTTTCAACTCCGTTATTGTAGCTTTTTACTTCCGTAGGTCTTCCCTTTTTATCATATTGTGAAATGGTATTACTACCGTCACTATATTCAATAGTTTCCGTTTTAATCTGATTCTTTTTATAAATCCCATACTTTTTATCAAGATCATTTCGCGATTGAGCAGCAAGCTCAGAGCTGCATACTGCCAATATGCAAAAAGATACAATAAGAATAATTATTTTATTCATGCCATTTGGAGTTTTGAATTTCCCGAATTTAAACAAATAAAATCAGGAATGAGAGGATAATATTAGTTTAGAAACACTAAAAATTAGTTTGCTAAGAAATAATCGTATTGGGAAATTAGCGGATGCGTGTATTATTACTTTAATGATTCGCCGTTCATCCAAGTACACATCCTGATAGTTGATATAGTTTTTCTGCATTTTCAGAAGCCAAAGGCTTTGTAATAAAGCCCGTAACATTTTGGTCTTCAGAAGCCATTTCAACATCTGTTTGATTTACACTTGAGGTCAAAATAAAAATTACAACATCGTTATAGATATTTTTTATTTTTCTAAATTCCTCAAGAAATTCCCAGCCCGTCATTACCGGCATATTTATATCCAGTAATATCATAATTTTTTCGTATGATTTCGTTTGCAGAACCTCTTCAAGATATTTCAAGCCCTTTTGAGGCTCAATGTATGCCTTAATTTCAATATCACAGCCCTTCTCAATAGCAAATTTTTTATTGAGGACTATTTTATTAATGGCATTGCAAATTGCATCATCGTCTATTAATAATATGAGATTCTTTCCTTCTGACATTATTTTTGGAGTTTGATTATAAATTTTGTGCCTTTATTTACTTCACTCACTACGGAAATTTCTCCGTCAAGACTTTCGACCTGACTTTTTACCATGAAAAGCCCCATCCCCTTGCCTTCCTTGTTCAAATGAAATTTATTGTACAGACCAAATATTTTATCTTTGTTCTTTTCAAGATCTATACCTATACCGTTATCTTCAAATTTCAGGTAAAAATAATTTTCATCTACATCGGAACTGATTTTTATCCAGGGCGATTCTGTGCCTCTGTACTTTATTCCGTTAGAGATAAGATTCTGAAATATACTGTGCATATAGTTTTTCACAGTAACTAAAGTATTCCGAGCTTTGAAATCTGACATTATTGTAACTTTGGATTCGTGAATCGCTTTACTTTCAGTTTCAATTATATCATTCAATAGGTCATCGAATATCACCAAAGTTCTTTCTTCATTAAATCCTTTTTTTACTGAAAGTATTTCATTCATATCTCGGATAACATTATCCAGATTCGATGATGACTGTTTTATCAGTTGATGCATTTCACCCAATGTTGCTTCATCATGGTCTCCTTCATCAAGCAGATAACTTATACCCAGTATGTTTGCAATAGGCGCTCTTAAGTTATGTGATACCATATAAGTAAACTGCTCAAGAGCTTTATTTCGTTTTACCAGATCAGCCGTCATTTTATCCCGTTCAGCCTGAACTTTATTTAACTCAGTTACATCCTGTGTAGAACCGATTATTTTAACAGGTAAAGAGCTCTTTTCATCATATACAATATATGCCCTTTCAAATACATCGATTACCTTTTCGTCAATGCGAACAATACGGTATTTAGATTCCCAATATCTTTTATTTGGATCTGCAAGAACTGCATGCATAGAGCTTACTGTCCTTTCTAAATCTTCCGGATGAACACGTTTTTCCCATAGGGCAAATGAAATTTTATTATCAGGGAATTCCTGACCAAGCATTTCTTTATAGCCGCCGCCTAATAGAATTTCCATATTTGCAACATCCATTTCCCAGATAGTTTCATGTGTTGCCTTCGATAAATATTCATACCTTCTTGTTGCCTCTTCAAGCTTGTTATAATAATTTTCAGTATCGGTAATATCTACAATAGTTCCGTTTACTAAAGTATGACCGTTCTCTAATCTTGTCGGTACTGCCATAGCACGTACCCATTTTATCTCACCGGTTTTTTTATTTACATAGCGGAATTTGAAGTTCATATTAGTCAGATTTTTTGCAGATTCAATCCTCTTATTTACAACTTCAGTTACATCTTCAAAATGAATTGAATCCAACAACTTTGACGGGTCAGCAAGCACCTCTTCAGGTGTTACTCCCCAATAATCATAAGCATTTTTACTGGCATAATTTAGCTTTGCATTATAATTTTCGTCATAATCTGTCTGGAAAATAAACCCATGCATCGATTCACTTATTTCTTTTATAAACTTCGCATTCTTTTTTAATGCTTCTTCATGCTCTTTGTTCTCAGTTATATCCTGAGTTGAACCGATTATTTTTACCGGAGTTTCAGTCTCTTCATCATAAACTATATATGCTCTGTCATTGACATATCTTACTTCTCCGTCTTTTCTTATTATCCTGTAGCTTCTTTCCCAATATCTATTTGTTTTGTCGTTCAGCGCTTCTTTTTTAGAACGCGTTACTTCTTCCAGATCATCAGGATGCAAAAGCTTTTCATGGAATTCATCTGTAAGAATATTATCATGCAGTTTATAACCGAACATTTCTTCATAAGCTCCGCCAATTATACACACGCCTTTTTTCAGATCCAATTCCCATATAGCATTATTAGTTGCCTTAGATACATGCTCGTATCTTTGATTAGCCTGCTCAAGCTTTGTATAATAAGTTTCGGCATCGGTAATATCTATCACCGAGCCGTTAATAATTGAATTGCCGTTTTTTAACCTGGTTCCTATAGCAATTATACGCATCCACTTTGTTTCATTCGTAATAATATTTACCAGCCTGAACTTATGGTTTAGATTTGTAAGATTTTTAGCGCAGTTTAGCATGGATTGCATGAATTGCGGAAAATCATCTTTGTGCACAGAACGAAATATTTCTTCTTTTCCATTGATAGCATCACTGACAGGAAATCCCCAGTAGTTAGTTGCATTTTCGCTCGCATAATTCAGCTTTGGAGTTAAGCTGCTGTCAAATTCGAGTTGGAAAATAAAGCCCGGAGTTGAGTCGCTTATTTC
>JAGPCH010000267.1 GCA_018058125.1 Ignavibacteria bacterium
GTTGTATATTTGTAGAAAACGAACTTTCTCTTTTTTCAAAATAAAATTATTGAATTTTAATTTGGTGTAAATACCGTGGGTAATATAATTAAATCTTCTGTTTGAAAAAACAAAATAAAAATTTTAACTTTACAAAAATTTAACCATACAAGGATTTAATTATAAATAAGAAATTTTTGTCTTTAGAAATGAACAACTTCATTTGTGTAATCACTTCAAACATTTATAAACCTATTAAAATATTCTTATAGTATTTTTATACCAATTTATTCAGAACATCAGGCTTTCCTGATCTCCCCAAATATCAGAGAATAGAAATTTTTCCCGTTTGAATAATAAAATAAACATGTTCTTTGTAAGTATATTTCCAACTTAATTCAATATTTAATTAATTAACCAAAAACTAAACATGGCAAAGGCAACACAGAAACAGCCGAATATTCTCTATATTATGGGAGATGATATCGGTACATGGAACATTGGTGCGTACAGCCGCGGTATGATGGCGGGAAGGACTCCTCATATCGACAAGATCGCAGCTGAAGGCGCTATCTTTACTGACTATTATGCAGAAGCAAGCTGTACTGCAGGACGTGCATCTTTTATTACAGGTGAACTTCCGATCCGTACAGGTCTTACAACTGTAGGTCAGGCAGGAGCAACGGTAGGAATGCCGGCAGAAGCTCCGACAATTGCTACTGCTTTAAAAGAAATGGGTTATGCAACCGGACAATTCGGAAAAAATCACTTAGGAGACAGAAATGAATATCTTCCTACTTTACACGGTTTTGACGAATTCTTCGGATATCTGTATCATCTTGATGCAATGGAAGATCCGTTTCACAGAAATTATCCGTCGGCATTAAAGGAAACTGTAGGACCAAGAAATGTTTTACATTGCTGGGCAACTGATACTGACGATGCAACTGTAGATCCGAGATGGGGAAAAGTAGGAAAGCAAAAAATTGAAGATAAAGGACCTCTTCCTCCGACACCAACGGATGGAATTGAACTCAACATGGAAACCGTTGATGATGTGATTCTTGCACACGCAGAGAATTTCATTGATGCTGCTGTAAAAGCCGACAAGCCTTTTTTCGTTTGGCTTAATCCTACAAGAATGCATGTATTCACACACTTATCCCCTTATTACGAATCATTGAGAACTCCTGAAAACGGATGGTGTATGCAGGAAGCCGGTATGGCTCAGTTTGATGATATCATTGGACACGTTACAAAGAAACTTGATGATATGGGATTAACTGATAATACAATAGTTGTAGTATCTACTGATAACGGTGCTGAAGATTTCTCATGGCCGGACGGCGGAACTTCACCTTTCAGCGGTTCAAAAGGAATGGCTAAAGAAGGCGGGTTCAGAGCTCCGTGTATTGCAAGATGGCCCGGAAAAATAAAACCGGGTTCAGTATTGAACGGTGTAATGTCCGGTATGGACTGGTTCCCTACATTCTGCGCAGCAGCAGGAAATCCGAATATTGCAGAAGAACTTAAAGCCGGTAAATCTCTTAACGGTACAACATATAAAGTTCATCTTGACGGATATGATCAGACTGAATTATTAACAACAGATGAACCATATCACAAAGGCGCAAGAAATGAATTCTGGTATTTTACGGAATCTGAACTTGCAGCAGCAAGGATCGGAGATTATAAATATACATTTTTAGATCAGCCTCAGGGTTGGTTTGGACCAAAGGTTCATCTTGACTGGCCGGGATTGGTAAATATCCGTCTTGACCCGTTTGAGAAAATGTCAATCGGACAATCAATGCTTGCAGGTAACTGGTGGGCATTTGAATTCTGGAGATTTGTTTTCATTCAGCAGGAAGTTGGAAAACTTGCTATGACAGCTCTTGAGTTTCCTCCGATGCAGAAAGGCGCAAGTTTCAATCTAAGTGTAATTAAAGAAAAGATTGAAAAGGCAATGGCTTCAAGAGGCAGCACAGGTAACTAAACAGTTAATAGTTAACAGTTAACAGTTAATAATTAGCAGATAGAAAGTAAAATGTGTGGCACTTTATTTAATAAATTAAATTTGAGTGTCACACTTTTTTTAATAGAAGTTAGTAATGGAAGTTCATGATTTTGTACTACTCAACAAATAAAAAAAAATAATAAACTTAACGTATTTAAATATCTTAACTATGGAAGATTGGATAAGTAAATTTCTCGATGCAGTTGGTATTCGTCATGACGGACCAATGGCATTCCGAATTATTCTTCAGCCCACCATGTCTCTTATTTATGCAATCGTAGCCGGAGTCAGAGATGCAAAAGCCGGAAGGAAACCTTTACTCGAAGCTTTTATATTCGGTGATACAGAAAGAAGCAGAAAAGATATTCTAAAGGAGATCTGGAAAGATATAGGGAAGGTCTTTATTTTAGCAGTTATCATGGAAGTCATTTTTGAAATTATAGAATTCAAAACTGTTCACCCTCTTGCTGTGTTAAGAGTTGCATTTTGGCTGGCAATCGTTCCTTATATGATAATGAGAGGTCCGGTCGAGAGAATAGTGGAAATGTTTTTTAACAAAAAGAAATAATAGATTTTGAAAATTTGATTTAAAAGAAAATCATAGTAAATCAGTAAAATGATTTAAAAACGATTTTCTTTTTCCAGTTTTCATTAGAGTAATAATTATTTAACTCAGCCCGGAAATATAATCCGGAATTTTAAGCCAAAAACAAAATAATAGTCATGGCAACAAAACAACCAAACATCCTCATATTATGGGGAGACGATATCGGATATTGGAACGTCAGTCATTACAGCAAAGGAATGATGGGATATCCAACACCAAACATCAACCGCATAGGTGAAGAAGGTGTAACTTTTACAGACTGGTACGGACAGCAAAGCTGTACTGCCGGAAGATGTGCATTTATCACAGGTCAGAATCCCGTAAGACCGGGACTGACGAAAGTCGGAATGCCCGGAGCGTCAGTCGGACTATCTGCAGAAGATCCAACGATTGCAGAATTACTGAAACCTCTTGGTTATGCTACAGGACAGTTCGGAAAAAATCATCTTGGAGACAGGAATGAATTCCTTCCGACAGTTCACGGTTTCGATGAGTTCTTTGGAAATCTGTATCACCTTAATGCAGAAGAAGAGCCGGAACTTCCCGACTATCCAAAAGATCCGGCATTCAAAGAGAAGTATGGACCAAGAGGTGTTATGCATTGTTTCGCATCGGACACAGATGATGCAACTGTAGATCCCCGTTTTGGAAAGATAGGAAAACAGACTGTAAAGGATACAGGTCCTTTGACTATGAAACGTATGGAAACCATTGATGAAGAGATCACAGAAAAAGCTCTTGACTGGATGGAAAAACAGGCTAAGGCAGATAAGCCATTCTTCTTATGGTATAATGCAACTGCCATGCATTTCAGAACACATCTGGCTGATAAAAACAGAGGAAAGACCGGGCAGGATGACTACAGTGACAGAATGTTCACTCACGACGAACAGATCGGAATGGTGCTGGACAAGCTGGACGAACTGGGAATTGCAGACAACACTATAGTTATGTATTCTACTGATAACGGTCCGGAAAACGATACATGGCCTGATGGTGCTAATACACCTTTCCGCAGTCAGAAAGATACTAACTGGGAAGGAGCATGGCGTGTACCATGTGTAATAAGATGGCCCGGGAAGATCAAAGCCGGGACTGTGAGTAACGAAATAGGAAGTCACCAGGATATGTTGCCTACATTACTTGCTATCGCCGGTGATCCGGATGTGAGTCAGAAACTTCTGAAAGG
>JAGPCH010000268.1 GCA_018058125.1 Ignavibacteria bacterium
GTATGGTGTTAATTGATAATTGATAATTGATAGTTGATAATTGACAATTGATAGTTGAAAGTTGAATCAAGTTTAAGAGCGAACTTTTTCAAAACCTGTCATCGGCAACCATATCCTGTCATTCCCGCCCGCCGGCATTGTTTAACTCTCCCAATTCGATTACATCTTCCGCAGGCTTGAGCGGGGATCCCGGAATAAAAAGTAAAGACCTATTTTAACAATTGTCATCTTTACCAACCTCATTAAACAACAACCTACATCTCAAAATTTTAATACTTATCATTAAATTTATCTGAATATTCATTTAGACTTTTCAAAGGATCAAATGCGCAAACAAAAATTTTGCTGAGTTGCTCTTTAGACAGTTTTTTCATTGAGCTCACGCTACAGCGGCATACAATATACTTTCTGTCTGAAACTTTATCTTCTTTCTCAATTGAATGTAACTCCAGCCCCACTATATCTTCGGGATTATCATAACCTATATAAATTTTCAGATCAAATTCATAAAAAGGATCTGCAAACTCTAAATGACCTTCGCTTTTCTTTTTTAATTTCCTGTAACAGTATTTATAATCAGTTGACAGCGCGGCAATATCCGAAAGCACAGCAAGACCGGTTGGATAGCTTCCTGCGCCTTTGCCGACATATACCTGTCCGGAAGTAAACTCACCATCTATTTCGACTGCATTATTTTCCTGATCTACATTGTACAGATTATCACCGCTGTCAATAAACGAAGGCACAACAAACGAAGTGAATACCTTTTCATTCTCAAAAATGTAAGTAGTAAGTTTAATTTTTGAATCTGATCTTTTAGCGAATTCTATATCAGCTTTTGTAACGGAGGTAATTCCAAGCGTGAGTACTGTTTCCGGTTTAAGTAATTTCCCGTTTGAATGAGCTGATATTATGCAATTTTTAAATTTTGAATCTTCTCCCGAGATATCGAGCGTAGGATCTGATTCTGCAAATCCGATCGTCTGAGCATTCAGCAGCGCATCTTCAAAACTTGCGCAACCGGAGTACATACTTGTTAAAATAAAATTACAGGTTCCGTTCAGGATACCGCGGACTGACCTGATCTTTTCATTCTGGTAATAGTCTTCCAGAGTACGGATTACCGGGATGCTGCCCGCGCAGGCAGCATCGTAGAGTAGTGTCGATCCGGTTTTGTTCTGAAGATCAAGTAATTCTGTTATGTTATTTGCGATAAGTTTTTTATTTGCGCTAACTACATTCTTCCCGTTAAGCAAGGCTGTCCTGACAATATCCAAAGCATCTGCTTCATTGTCGGTTAGTTCTACAATAAAATCCTGATTTACATTTTTAAGAATATCATTTTTCTCAAAAGTGAAATTATTTTTATGATGCTCTCTTTTTTTATTTACATCCTTAACGCAGATCTTATCTATTTGAATATTGTGATGAACAGAGTTGCTCAATGTATGAAAAAACCCCTGTCCGACACATCCATAGCCAAACAATCCTACTGAATACTGTTTACCCAATCAGCACCTCTTCTTTCTTTTCAGTTGCTTTTTTTAATTTCAGACATTCAAATGCTTTTTCCAGATCATTTATCAGATCAGCCGAATTTTCAATTCCCGGAGATAATCTGATCAGGGAATCTCTGATACCGGTTTCTTTTCTTTTTGATTCGGGAACAGACTTATGGGTCATTGTAGGAGGATGACAGATAAGACTTTTCACTCCGCCGAGACTTTCGGCAAGTTTAAACAATTCCGTGGAAGTTACAAATTTATTGGCAGCTTCTATAGTATCCTGCTTTAATGAAAAAGAAATTATTCCGCCAAACAGTGTTTGCTGTTTTGCCGCGACATCATGATTTTTATGTTCTTTAAGTCCGGGATAAAACACTTCAGCTACTTCGCTTTTGCCTGTGAGATATTTTGCTATTTCAAAAGCATTATCGCAGTGTTTCTGAATTCTGAGAGAAAGTGTTTCGATTCCTCTGATAGTCAGCCATGAATCAAAAGGTCCAAGAACAGCTCCGGAAGAGTTTTGTATGAATTTGATCTTATCAGCAAGTTCATCAGAGTTTACTACAACAAGTCCGGCTATCACATCCGAATGACCTGAAAGATATTTCGTAGCGCTGTGAATGACAATATCCGCTCCCAGATCGACAGGGTTTTGCAAAGCCGGTGTGGCAAAAGTATTATCCACGACAAGAAGGCAATTATTTAATTTAGCGATCTTTGAAATTTCCTTAATATCGGAAATTTTCAAAGTAGGATTGGTAGGGCTTTCGATCCAGATCATTTTTGTCGCCGGAGTAATATTATCAATAACATTGCTGAGGTCAGTGGTATCTACATAATTTACTTTAATGCCGAATCGCGAATATATGTTAGTGAATGTTCTGTATGTACCTCCGTAGATATCATCAACAGCGATCACTTCGTCACCATTGTTAAGAAGTTTTATGACAGCGTCTATTGCAGCAAGTCCGCTTGCAAATGCAAAACCGGCTTTACCGTTTTCAATCTCAGCAGCGAGATCTTCAAGAACTTTCCTTGTAGGATTGTTTGATCTGGAATAGTCAAACCCTTTATTGACGCCGGGTTCGGATTGTTTAAACGTGGATGTCTGGTAAATAGGTGTGGATACTGCGCCGGTCAATTCATCTACCGGTAATGTCTGGATAATTCTTGTTTCAAATTTCATTATTTACTCCTTTTTGTTTTTAGTTTTTGATTTTTGAATTTATCAGGAAACAAAAGGAGAAATAGAATGCAGTTATGTTAAGTTGAGATTTTATAAAAAAAAAATCTCTTCCTTAAGCTAAGGAAGAGATTAAATAATCTATGTTCCAAAACTTATCTTTCTGCGAAATCATCGCAGCAGGATTTAGCACCTTCTTATCCGGTAATACCGGGTTAGGGTTGCTAAGACTTCAACGGGCCTATTCCCTCTAGTCTTTCTTGATAATGTTGTTATTAAAGAACTGTGTGCAAACTAATGAATTCAATTTAAACTTCCAAGAGATAAATTTATTTTCAGCAAAAAAAATCACAGCTGTCCAAATCGATTTTTATAAGTGCTAAAAATTTTGATTAAGATTTACATTCAGGCATAATTTTTCTCTTTCCCGAAACAACTACTAAAAATTTAACGCAGAGAAGCAGAGATGCAGAGATGCAGTGCTGCAGAGAAATCATAAAATTAAAGTCTCTGCTTCTCTGTGGCACTGCGTTTAAAAAGATCCTGAAGTTTTAAGATAACTTTTTTTAAACCGGATATTTAAACTTCCCTGAATCGAATTTCATTAATTTGTTTTCAGGACAAAATCATTCTTAAATAAATTAATAATAAAGAATTGTATTTATAAACTCATAGTAGTATTTTTGAAAAATTTAAATAAATAAATTATTTTCGAAATGAGAACAGCTACAGGTAAATTACTCTTTGTTGTATTTTTATTGGTTGCTTCCACTAATTTTTACGGATGCGGCTATAACAAACTGGTAACCATGGAAGAAGGAGTAAACTCCGCCTGGTCACAGGTAGAAAACCAGTATCAGAGAAGAGCCGATCTTATCCCGAATCTTGTAAGCACGGTTCAGGGTTCAGCCGATTTTGAAAAAAGCACGCTTACTGAAGTAACTGACGCAAGAAGTAAAGTCGGACAGATGAAGCTAAGCGCTGATGATCTCAGCGATCCGCAGAAGTTTCAGGCATTCCAGCAGGCTCAGGATCAGCTTTCAAGCGCATTATCCAGATTACTTGTAGTGTCTGAAAATTATCCTGCATTGAAATCAAATGAA
>JAGPCH010000269.1 GCA_018058125.1 Ignavibacteria bacterium
ATTAAATATTAACATTTTTTTACTGACAACTTAAAATCATCAATATGGAAAAGAAAAAATTAATAATAATCGGAAACACATCCAACGCCAGACTGGCACAGTATTTTTTTGATACTGATTCAGATAAAGAAGTAGTTGCTTTTTCAGTGAATGAAAAATATATTACCGAAAAAACTTTCGAAGGTCTGCCGGTAGAAGCATTTGAAGATATTGAAAAAAAATATCCGGTCAATGAATACGAAGCATTTGCAGCGGTCGGATATACTAACATGAATAAGATAAGAGAAAAAATGTATAATGAATGTAAATCCAAAGGATATGTTATGGCGAATTATATAAGCTCGAGATGTTCGTATCTTTCACAATTTCCGACAGGTGATAACTGTTTTATACTCGAAGACAATACGATACAACCTTATGTGAAGATCGGAAATAATGTGGTTTTGTGGAGCGGAAACCATATTGGTCATGATGTGGAAATTGATGATCATAATTTCATTACATCCCATGCAGTGGTATCCGGATTTGTAAAGATCAGGAACAACTGCTTTATCGGAGTTAACGCAACCATACGAGACGGAATTACCATTGCTCCTGAAACTCTGATAGCTGCAGGAGCAATCATAATGAAAGACACAGTCGAGAAAGGTGTTTACCTTCCGGCTCGATCAACTCTTTTTGACAAGAAAAGCGATGAGATACAGATCTCGTGATTTTTTTAATTTGAGCAAAACAAATAATAATTTTATGAAATGGATCAAGACCGGAAGGTTATTTGAACCCGAAAATTCCGATCCCTATTTATTGACACATGCCTCTAATCCTCTTGCGGTTTTTTTAAAGGATGATGTTTACAGAGTTTTTTATAACGGAAGGAATACCGAAAACAAGTCATCAGTTTCATATGTGGATATTGATATTATCAAAGGAGAGATTGTGCATGATCATAAGAAACCAATTTTCAAATTTGGAAATGATGATTCATTTTATTCACACGGAGTCAGTATAGGATGTACATACAGAGTCGAAGAAAGTGATTATATTTTGTTCATGGGATGGCAGTGTCCCGAAGGTCATCACTGGAGGGGTGATATCGGAAGATTGAAACTGACAGACGGTAATGCAACTTTACAAATTGATCCATCAGAACCTTTTATAACTATAGATAATGAAGACCCTGTCAGTCTGTCTTATCCTTATGTGATCTTCGATAAGGGAATTTACAGGATGTGGTACGGATCTACAATTGACTGGAGTTCGGAAAACGGAGAGATGATACATGTTATCAATTATGCCGAATCAGAAGATGGAAATAACTGGATTAAAAAAGGTCCGGCAATTCCCTATGAGATCGGGAAAGCTCAGGCATTCTCGAGACCGGCAATACTTGTCAGAGACGGATTTTATCACATGTGGTATTCATACAGAAGCGGTGACGGTTCAAAATATAAGATCGGATATTCAAAAAGCAAAGACGGGATCAATTGGGAATCAGACAATTTGAATTCAGGAATATTGGCATCTGATGAAGGATGGGATTCTGAGATGGTTTGCTATCCGTTTGTTTTTGATCATAATGAAAAAACTTATATGTTATACAACGGAAACAGTCATGGTAAAACCGGGTTTGGACTTGCAGTGCTGGACGAATGATTCAGAAATAAAAAATTTAATTTCACAAATTGGAAAAACGAGTTATTGGATTTAATAAACCTTATCTGACGGGTAAAGAAACAGAATACATTCTGGAATCTGTACAGACAAGAAAAATTTCAGGTGACGGCATTTTTACTAAGAAGTGCCATGAATTTTTTGAGAAGAGATACGGCTTTGAGAAAGTGCTGCTTACCACTTCATGTACGGATGCGCTTGAGATGGCTGCAATATTGCTTGACATTCAGCCGGGAGATGAGGTCATAGCTCCGGCATATACTTTTGTTTCTTCCGTAAATGCATTTGTCCTGAGAGGAGCAAAAATTGTTTTCTGTGACAGTGAAGAAGGAACTCCGAATATAGATGTTTCGAAAATCAGAGAATTGATAACGGAAAGGACGAAGGCTATTGTGATAGTTCATTATGCAGGCATTGCAGTGGATATGGATCCATTGATGAGATTAGCTGAAGAAAAGAATATATATATAGTGGAAGATGCAGCTCAGTCAGTTGATTCTTATTACAAAGGAAAACCATTAGGGTCGATAGGACATCTGGCGGCATTTTCATTTCATGAAACAAAGAATGTCATCTCAGGAGAAGGCGGAATGCTTGTGATTAATGACAACAGGTTTTCTGCGCGGGCAGAGATCATAAGAGAAAAAGGCACTAACAGGTCTGCATTTTTTCGCGGTGAAGTTGACAAATACGGTTGGGTGGACATCGGTTCTTCTTTTTTGCCTTCGGATATTATTGCTGCATTCCTGTTTGCTCAGCTTGAAAATCTTGAAGACATTCAGAAAAAAAGAAAACATATTTGGGATTATTATTATAATGGATTATCAGAGCTGGCAGAAAAAGGATCTATAGCGTTTCAGTCAATTCCGGATTATGCAACCAATAATGCTCACATGTTTTACATACTTTGCAAAAGTCCTGAAGACAGATCAAGTCTCATTGAGCATCTTAAATCAAACGGAATCAATGCTGTTTTTCACTACCTGTCTCTTAATCAGAGTCCTTATTTTCGGCGGAAAAATGAAAGCGGAGAACTGACGCATTCAGATTTTTATACCGAACATTTATTAAGACTTCCTCTATATTATGAACTCTCGGATGAAGATCTTGATTATGTAATTTCCAATATTAAAAATTATTATTTGTAAAAATGAATAAACTGTTAAAACTATATAACTCTACCGGAAGATGGGGTAACATAATTCTTCTTGCGTTACTGATCATCACCGGACTGTTCAACAGATTTCTACTTGCTGTAAAATACAGATTCCCGGATTACATAATTGAGATCTTTCTGATAATTGCTGCAGCTTATATTGTGCGCAGAATATTCAAAAGAGATGTCTTTGAGATTAGCAAACAAAAGTTATTTAAATCAATTTTAGTTGCAGGGATAATTCTGAGGTTATTGTTTGCTGTTCACGATCTTATTGACAGACCTGTTCAGGACAGTGATTATGAAAAGCATGAAAAGCTGGGGCTGCGAATGGCGACTGAAGGAGAGTTTTATGATTTCTCCGGAATTGAATTGAGAAATTTCCGGCAACCCGGACTTCCGGCTATATTTGCAATGGGACTACTTATTTTTGAGCACCCGGTGACTTTTTCTATCATAATGATTTTATTTTCATTTGGGGTATTGGTCGGAGGATATTATCTGTTCCGGACGACAGGAAACATTGCCGGACTTATTGCATTTGCATATATAGCTCTTTCACCGAATATGCTTTTCATGGCATCAAATTCCAATACACAGCTTTCTTTTTTCTTTTTTATAATTTTACTTTTTATAGTATTAAAAAATTACACGGGAAAATTCTATCAGCTTGTTCTGATCGGGATACTACTTACAGCCGAGATGTATGTACGGTTTAATTTTTTAATGATACTTATTCTCATTCCGTTTTTATTAGAGAAGCATAAAAAAGAAAATTTGTTTTATTCACTTAAAAAGCTTGGGATAATATATGTAAGCTTTCTGTTATTTTACTCTCCCTGGATATACAGAAATTATTTATTGTTCGGCGAAGTAAGACTAATGCCAACGACAGGTTTGGGGATGTACAGCAGTAATGTTACAAAAGATCCTAAAAAAGTTGGTGATTATAACGGAGTACCGG
>JAGPCH010000270.1 GCA_018058125.1 Ignavibacteria bacterium
GCGTATATTTTCGGTAATGCCGAATCAAACGTTTCAACGAATTTTTATAACAATGACATAAACTGTAACGGCACTGAAACTGACATTATCAGCGGAATAAATTCCGGCAACATAGATAATCCGATCTACTCGCTTCCTTTAAATATCAGATACACATGGATATCGTCAACATACTTGTTCTTCGGGTCTGATCTTGCAGTGCCATTCGCCAATCAGTCTTTGTATAATGCATCTGTCTTTGTTCCGGTAAATGTTACAGACACTTTAAGAACAAATAAAAATCACATTCAGGAAACCGGTGACACATGGTCGCTTATCAGAGGGCTAGACGAACCGGGTTCAAAAAATTTTGCTTATGATATTTCTTCATCCGTACTTTATTCAGGATTCATAACTTTGCAATCGGGCAATATTCCAACAGACAATGATTACTTTAAGTTAACAACTTCTAAGCCCGGTGAAGTGAAAATAAATCTGAGTTCGCTGGCGAGCTCAGGCGTAACGTCAGCATCAATTCTTTCCGGAAATGATTCCATACTCCAGACAAAATCAATCACCTCTTCTGCTGACAGTCTTTCATATAAAGGTTTGTCAGGGAATTATTATTTAAAAATTACAGGTAACAGTTCACAGAATCCAAATCAGAATTTTTATAATTTCAAAGCAACTGCTATACCTTCTCCCGAACTTAATATTACACTCGGCATTGAGGGAATGCAAAGCGGATCCGGACTGATACAGGATACAGTAAGAATTTTTCTCAGGAGCAGTACATCTCCTTTTAATAAAATAGATTCTGCGGTAATGTATCTGAATAGTTCAGGTGAATCGTCTGCAAGTTTCCTTGATCTGGATCCCGGCAACTATTACATTCAGACACTTCACAGAAACGCTCTCGAAACATGGAGCTCGTCACCGGTGACATTTGCAAATTCATCTGTTACAAATTTTGATTTTACAAATGCACAGTCGAAGGCATATGACAGCAACCTAATACTGAAAGAAGGTAAATGGTGTTTGTTCAGTGGTGATGTGAATAGTGATGGATTAATAGATCTTGCTGATCTAATTCAGATCAACAATGATGCATCTGATTTTGCTTCCGGATATATAGTTACAGATCTCACGGGTGATAATGCTGTGAGCCTGGAAGATGTTCTGATCGCTTATAACAATTCTGTAAATTTTGTTGAGGTAAGGAGACCGTAAGATATTTCCCGCAGATTAAAGAAAAAATCCCCCCTTTAAAATAAAGGAGGGTTGGGTCGGGTGTCTATTATGAAAGTAAGGGTCTTTCCTAATAGAATTTAATTTTGAGATTCCATATAAAACTTCGATCCTATAGCTGCAAGCTCTTTAGTCACATTCAGCAGAAATTTTATATTAGATATTTGTTCGAATTGTAATTTTACTATTTCAGCTTTGATAGGTGAAAATTTTATTTTTGAGCCGTAATCATATTTCTTAATGATATCATCTAACTTAAGCATATTCTCTCTCATCGACCTGAAGGTTTTATCATAATCCTTAGAAACTGACTCAAGCAGCTGGTTTACAATATTAATATGAATTTCAGTATCGGTCTGAAGTGTTTTATGAAGTTCAGCATTGGTATTCTCAGTAGATCTTTTCAGTTCATATTTTAATTTTTCGCGAGTAACTGTAATTCTATCTATATCTGTAACTGCATCCCTCATATCTTCCTGAAGATCTTTCATCTCGTCCGGCATATTATTGTTTCCTCCCGGAGGTCCCATTCCCCCCGGAGGAGGTCCTCCTGACGGTGGTCCTCCTGACGGTGGTCCACCTGACGGAGGTCCGCTGCCATTCGGAATTTTGGGCATGGAAGATCTTTCCGATTTAAACTTATTTTCCATGATCGTCAATTCGGTATACAACTTGTTAATTCTTTCACTTTGTTCTTTGAGTAAATTATTGTACACAAGTGTACCGCCAATTGAATCATAAGTCATTAAATCAAAGGCAGCTTTGCAATCTTGTGGTGGCTGGATAAGGCTGTCGAGAAGAGGAATAAAACTTTCCTTTATAATGGCAGGTTCTTTTTCCTGTGAAAATGAAATTCTTGTTATCATAATAAGGAATAGTATAAATAATGTTTTTGCAGCTTTCATAGACTTGTTTAGTTTTGTTTGATCAAACCTACCTATAAAAATTTTCATTTACCGTAAATACTTTTTGCAAAAGGTAAAGAGATGTATCAATTATCATAATTACACCCCGGTGAAGACGCAATTTATTGTGTCTGTAAAAACAAACTATTACCGTCCCCTCTGATCCTCCCGCTTAATAAAACTTTGTCTTAAGATGACGAACGTCTTGCTATTATAACCCCCGTCAGAGTCTCTGCAGCTTCATCGCAGGACTCTGAAGAACGTCTTGCTATTCAGTGCCAGACTTTAAAGAAATATTAAAAAAATCTCAGACCTATAGAAATTCTTTTTGTATAATGGAATTTTTTTTCAAAATTAATTCACTTTCAGCATACTACTAATATCAGATGCATTGGTCGGATAAGTAAATATGGTTTTCCTCAATTCACCGGCTTTAATGCCATTGTTCATTGCCAGTGCAAAAATATTTATAATTTCGTCTGCATTATATCCCAGCAGATGTGCGCCAAGTATGAGATCAGTTTTTTTTTCTATCAATATTTTAAAAGCTGAAACCTTTTCATTTAAGCGCTTTGATGAGTACCATCCGGTTGTATCTTTATAAACTGTTACAAATTTCAATTTCTTCTTTTTAGCTTCATCCTCAGTAAGTCCGACTTTAGCAAGCGGGGGTATTGAAAATACATTTGAAGGAATATTGCCATATTCAATTTCAGTATTATTTCCGTTCAATAAATTCTCAACAAGATTAACAGCTTCCATACTGCCGACCGGTGTCAGCGGAAGTCCGCTGTCATTTGCATCGCCGCATGAATAGACATTGGGATTGGTCACGCTCTGCATATACTTATTTACTTTTATTCCATTCTTTCCGGTTGCGACATTTATTTTTTCCAGAGCAAGATCCTCAATGTCAGGAGATCTGCCTGCTGCATGAACGGCAATCTGTCCGGTGAATCTTAACTCTTTTCCTCCACTGTCAGCCTTAATCAAAATATCTGATGATCTTTTTAAAATACTTTTTACTTCGGTATTCAGTACAACTTTTATTCCGCGACTTTCTGCGGCTTTTACCAGATGTTTTACAATATCGGTATCAAAATTTTTCAGCGGCCTGTTACCTCTTTGCAGTATTATGACCTTTGCGCCAAAGCTCGCTGCAATGAAGGCAAATTCAAAAGCAATAAATCCGCCCCCAATAAATATAAGTTTACCTGGCAGCTCTTTCATTTGCAAAAAGTCTGTGCTGTCACTCAGAAATTCTTCACCGGGTATGGTAAGTCTTGCCGGTTTTGATCCCACTGCAATTACAAATTTATCAGCCTGCAGGATATCGTCATTTACCTGCAGTGTATTATCAGAAAGAAAATGCGCTCTGCCATTGTATGTCACAATTCCAACTTTCTCTAAAGCTGTTTCTCTTTTTTGAGGTACCGGATCTGTAAAAGTTTTTTTGAATTTCATCAGATCTTTCCACGACCCTGAAGAGGAATTTTTGATTCCATGCCGCTGAAGCTGCTCAATAAGGAATAAGACATTCGCGATTCCTGTCAGAATTTTTTTAGGAATACACCCTCTAAGTGCGCAGGTACCTCCAAAAGGTAAATTGTCTATGATACAGGTCTTTTTACCTGCTTCTGCGCACTTTC
>JAGPCH010000271.1 GCA_018058125.1 Ignavibacteria bacterium
CTGTAATATGGATTCTCACAGATCTTCACAGCTGAAGACACGCGCTTTTGAAAATATGACGGGAATAGCATTGGCTAATTATCCGGCTCCAAAGTGTAACGGAAGATCTCAGGCTTATTCACCTGTAGTTTATGACATTAACGGGAAAGAACTGGACAATCTGATTTTAATGGCAGATGAAGAAGAAGGAATTTTCATAGCAGAATTTGACATGGAGAAGATCCGTGAATTCAGAAAAAGAGAAGTGTGGGGAAGTAATTTCAGAAAGCCGCTTGCTTATAAAAATCTGATCAAATTTAAACATGATAAAACATAAAATATGAATTTTATTTATTTCTAATATTATCAAACCTGACCCGCTGATATTAAACTCTCAGGCGGATCAGGAATGAGATAGTTAAACTTCAATGCCCCGCATAAAATCTGATATACCACACAAGTCTCAACTCTTTTCACATTATAGCTTGATCCCGATATTAAACTGCCATAGATAATTCCTGACATAATTTAGTCCTGAATTTTTAAAACTATTAGTAAGATCTGCATTGTATCTTACTTCAATTATAAGTGTCTGGGGAATAACTTTATTAATCTGTATTCCCAAACCTCCCATTATTCCTAGAACAGGACTTTTCAAATCATCAAAAAGATCATTTGCTCCTGATAAAATTAAAGTATCATAATCGCTTCCTGTAATGCTTGAGCTGCTGCTTGTTTTAATGCTCAAAACCGGACCCAATGATAAGTACGGACTAACAGAGTTTCCGGGAAGAATAAACTGAGCTATGGCATTAAAGTCAAAATAACCAAGCCGGTTATAAAGTGTATAATTCAAATCCGGTAGTACTCCCCCGGGTGATGCGTTAACAGTTTGATTAAACCCTTTCTGGTTATACCCTGCCTCACCGGAAATTATCACATTTTTAAAATTGAAAAAATCGTAAAACAGATAAACATTAAATCCGGTCTTTGAATCATAATTTACATCTCCAAACTTTGAATAATCTAGTTCTGCATTGGATAGATTCAATCCTCCTTTAATTCCGAGATTTTTTAATTGTGCAACTGACTGATCAGAAAAAAATAAGACCATTAAAAAAAATAAAATAGCCCGGAAAACAAAAATACATTTTGAATTTTTCATTTTTTTAAAAGTTTAGTTTACAAAATAGTTTTAGAATGCTATAAACTTATTAAAGCGTTTAATACAATTAAATGAGTAGGCTTACCTGATCAGATAACATATTTAAATGTCTTCAAATACGATAATTGAGGATCATATAAATAGTTTTATGTTGAGAGTGAAGAAATATATTGGGAGTTCATACAAATAAAATCCGGTTGAATTTTTATGAACTGTTTGCAAATTATGCATATTTTTTTGAAAAATCAAATTATTTTCAGAGCAGGAATTTTTCACTATTAACTACAGTTGTATTTTCCTGAATGTATAAAGATATTCATCTTATATGTAACGAAATGTTTTCTTACAAAGAGTATTTATTTATAAACGTAACCATATTGATATTGTAATAAGCCTATATATTACCTAAGTTATTACAACCCGAATTCCATATTCAGGTGTCCAAAAGAATTACATTTTTTTTTAAATTTACTTCTAAAGTTTTCATTCTAAAATATTCAATCGCAATAATATGTTAAAATTCAAAGCCGATATTAAAACCCTCATTTATCTCAGTTTAACGACAGCTATGTTATTTATTCAATGGAATTTCGGCTTCCATCCGGTGACTTACATCATATCTTTATATCTTGCAGTTACAGTAGCAGTCATAGCGCACAATCACAATCACGTTCCCATGTGGAAATCAAAGATCCTGAACGACATTACAGATTACTGGATAACTTTATTTTACGGATTCCCGGCTTTTGCCTGGACACCGACTCATAATAAGAATCACCATAAGTTTAACAATAAAGAAGGTGACTATACCATCACTTACCGGGTCAGTGAAAAAAACAATATATTCACTCTTCTGAGCTATCCGAGCATAAGCAGTTATTTTCAGCAAAACCCCATTGTAGTATATCTGAAATTTCTCTGGAAGAATAACAGGAGTAAATTTTTTATCTCAATAATGCAATATGTTGCACTGATACTTTTTATAGGTGTTGCGTTGCTGATTGACTGGAAGAAAGCATTACTTTATGTTGTCATTCCCCAGCAGTTTGCATTATTTTCAGTTCTGATATTCAACTATATTCAGCACGTTCACGCTGACGAAGAATCAGATTACAATCATTCAAGAAATTTTGTCAGCCCTACAACTAATTTTCTTCTATTCAATAACGGTTTTCATACGATTCACCATTACCGCGCAAGTATTCACTGGAGCGAAACACCTGAAGCTCACAAAAAAATTGATCACCTTATTGCACCTCATCTTAAAGAAAGAGGATTCTGGCCTTATATTTTTAAAGCATACATAATTGCTCCTTTCAATAAAACATTCAGGACAAAATCAATGCGCCTTGACAGAATTGCGAAAGAGAAAAATAAAGAAACAGCAAATGTCTGATCTGATTACAGATCATGATCAAACAATTGAATAATTGAATTTACAATACAATTTTAAAACGGAATTCTGGATTTTTCAGGATTCCGTTCCTTTATTATATTAAAATTATATAAAATTGAAATCCTGATTAATGAATCAGGATTATTTATGTTAACCAAAACAAAAATATTGAAATGGAACAAATAAAAGAACTGCGTCTGGCAGTATTAATTGATGCTGACAACATTCCTTACGCTAATGTAAAAGGAATGATGGAGGAGATCGCAAAATACGGTACACCTACATTCAAAAGAATTTACGGAGACTGGACCAAGCCAACTCTGACTGGCTGGAAATCTGTATTACTTCAGAATGCAATTACCCCGGTTCAGCAATACAGTTACACGATCGGCAAAAACTCCTCCGACTCAGCTTTGATAATAGATGCAATGGATATTCTCTATACAGGAAGAGTTGACGGATTTTGTATCGTCTCAAGTGACAGTGATTTTACAAGACTTGCAACAAGACTGCGCGAAGCAGGAATGCAGGTCTATGGAATAGGTGAGAAGAAAACACCTGCACCTTTTATATCAGCATGTAATAAATTTATTTACATTGAGATTTTAAAGAAAAGGGACAAGCCTGATTCTAAACCCATTACATCGAAAAAAACATCAAGATCAAGAATCAAGAAATCCCCGCAGTTAACTGCACCGGTCTCCATTGTCGCTGCAATAGATGAGGATCTTCAGAAACTGATCTCCGACAGTATCAATGATCTGGGTGATGAGGACGGATGGGTATATCTTGGCGTTCTCGGAAATCTGATTTTAAAAAAGAAGCCTGATTTTGATCCGAGAAATTACGGATATAAAAAATTAATTGATCTTATAAAAGAGATTAAGGAAATAGCAATTGATGAACGTGAAACCGGGAAAAATAATATTTCTCATTTCTATGTAAAGACAAAATAATTATTAATCCGGAAAATGTTAACTGCTGAATGCTGAATACTGAAATAGAAAAATACTGGTCTGAATTCAAGAATACACTTTCCGAAGAGGAAAAGAATATCAGAGATAAATACACTGCCGAACAATGGGGTGACAGCGCAGAGATGGCAGACAGACTTAGTTCATTAATATTAAGCGGAAAGAAAACAGCATCTTCTTCAGCACTCTGGGATCATGAAGCAGACAATTCTCCCCTTCCCGTAATTGGCGGATTGACAATTGTTTTAAATGGTAAAAAC
>JAGPCH010000272.1 GCA_018058125.1 Ignavibacteria bacterium
CCATGAAGAAGCAAGGTGGATTTATTCCGGGCGTAAGACCGGGAAAACCAACTTCAGATTACATAGATAATATATTAACAAAGATCACATTACCCGGAGCTATATTTTTAGCAATAATTGCTATACTGCCTACATTCTTAATGAAATTAGGAGTAACAACCGGTCTGGCATCATTTTTCGGAGGAACAAGTCTACTTATCATAGTCGGAGTTGCTCTTGATACTTTACAGCAGATAGAATCACATTTACTCATGAGGCATTATGACGGATTCATGAAAACCGGAAAACTGAAAGCCAGAAGGTAAGAATTTTATGTCTTTGATAAAGACTCAGAAAGAGATCGGGTTGATAAAGGAAAGCTGCAAGATTGTTTCAGATACATTTAAGTTTATAAAGGAATTTGTAAAAGAAGGAATAACAACAGAAGAGATTGACAAGAAAATTGAGAACTTCATAATTTCAAAAGATGCATATCCTGCGTTTAAGGGATACAGAGTTGATAAGAAATCATTTCCTTCAAGCAGTTGCATATCGGTGAATGAAGAAGTTGTGCACGGATTACCAGGTAAAAGGGTTTTGAAAAATGGGGATATAGTTTCGATAGATGTCGGTGTTAAGAAAAACGGATATTATGGAGACGGCGCATATACATTTGCAGTAGGTGAAATTTCACCGAAGATCTCAAAGCTTTTGAAAGTTACGCAGGAGTCATTATTCAAAGGAATAGCAATGGCGGTAGACGGAAACGAAGTAAATGATATCTCTGTAGCAATACAGAATTATGTGGAAGGGTCGGGATACGGGATCGTAAGAGAGCTTGTCGGACATGGAATAGGAAAGAATCTTCATGAAGAGCCTGCGGTACCGAATTTTTACAGTGCAAATTCGAAGCAGAAGTTATTTGAAGGAATGGTACTTGCGATTGAGCCGATGGTAAATTACGGTACTCACAAAGTATATCAGAGAAATGACGGCTGGACAATTTCAACAAAAGATGAATCACCATCCGCGCATTTTGAACATACGGTACTGGTAAGCAAAGGCAAGGCGGAGATTTTAACAATATAAAACTGATCTGAATAGAAATTAATGGCAAAACAAGAAGCGATAAAAGTTGACGGGATAATTACTGAAATATTACCAAACACTAATTTTAAGGTAAAATTAGAAAATGGACATGAGATACTTGCACATATTTCAGGTAAGATGAGGATGAATTATATAAGGATACTTCAGGGTGATAAAGTAACAGTAGAGTTATCGCCGTATGATCTTACCAAAGGCAGGATCACTTACAGATACAAATAATCATATACAAATAAATATAAAAGTAATATTATGAAAGTGCGTAGTTCAGTAAAAAAAATTTGTTCAAAGTGTAAGATCATAAAGCGCAAAGGCGTGGTAAGGGTGATCTGCACCAATCCAAAACACAAGCAGAGACAGGGTTAAAAAAAATTTTAAAAATAATCTTTCAGGAGAAATAAATTGGCAAGAATAGCCGGAGTAGATTTACCAAAGAATAAAAGAGTAGTAATAGGTCTGACATCGATTTTCGGAATAGGCCTATCTACTGCCAAAAAAATATTGTTAGAAGCCGGAATAAGCGAGGACAGAAAAGTATCCCAGCTTACCGATGATGAAGTAAATCAGATCAGAGCCGGAATAACAAATGAGATAAAAGTAGAAGGTGCTCTTAAGTCTGAGATCGCAATGAACATAAAGAGACTTATGGAGATAGGATCTCTCAGAGGCAAAAGACACAGAAGAGGATTGCCTGTAAGAGGACAAAGGACCAAGACAAATGCAAGGACCAGAAAAGGAAAGAGAAAGACAGTTGCAGGTAAGAAGAAAGTAGCAGCTAAGAAGTAATCTTTAATTTCGGTCAGAGAAAATCTAATTTGTAGAAAAATTTTATATTAAATAAACAGATTTAAAAAATTGGCAAAGAATTTTAAAAAGACAAAAAAGAAAGTTCAGGTAGATGCAAACGGAGTAGCGCATGTAAAGGCCACATTCAACAATGTGATCGTTACGCTAACAGACCTAAGCGGCAATACAATCTCCTGGGCATCTTCCGGCAAAATGGGATTCAAGGGATCCAAAAAGAATACCCCGTTTGCAGCGCAGTTAACTGCAGAATCTGCAGCAAAAGCAGCAATGGATGTAGGAATGAAGAAAATCGAAGTGCTTATCAAAGGAGTTGGTTCCGGCAGAGATGCAGCTATCAGATCACTTAATACTGCAGGGCTGGAGATAACGTCTATAAAGGACATTACACCTTTGCCACATAATGGTTGCAGACCTCCGAAGAAAAGAAGACAATAATATTTAAACAGAAAATTAAAAGATCAAAATAAAATAAATGGCAAGATATACAGGACCAAGTTGTAAGTTATGTCGCAGAGAGAGAATGAAATTATTCCTTAAGGGAACAAAATGTTTCTCTGACAAATGTCCGATTGAAAGCAGAAATTATCCTCCGGGACAGCACGGACTATCAAGAAGATCAAGGATCTCAGACTATGCAATACAGTTAAGGGAGAAACAGAAAGTAAGAAAAACTTACGGAGTACTTGAGAATCAGTTCAGGAGATATTTCGAAGAAGCCTCAAGAAAGACCGGTGTCACCGGAGACAATCTTGTAAAGCTACTGGAAAGAAGATTTGACAATACAGTTTACAGACTTGGGTTAGCGCCTTCGAGAAAATCAGCGAGGCAGCTTATACTTCATAAGCATTTTACGGTCAACGGAAAGATGGTAAATATTCCTTCTTATCTTTTGAAATCCGGAGATTCGATTCAGGTTAGGGATAAGAGCAAAAAGTTAGAGCTTATTCATGATTCTATGAAAAGAATAAAAGACAACATGATGGTTACATGGCTTTCACTTGATAAGGCGAACATGAAGGGGATTTTTATGAAAGAGCCTGAAAGAGCTGAAGTACCTTTTGTTGCAAATGAGCAGCTCATAGTTGAGTTGTATTCAAAATAGTTTTAATAAAATAAAAACAGACAAGAATAATATGATGAAGATAAATAATTTTCAAATGCCGGAATCAATTGTAAAAGAGGAGTCCTCTTATACAGATACATTCGGTAGATTCATAGTACAGCCATTGGAAAGAGGATACGGAGTGACACTTGGTAACTCCATGAGAAGAATTCTTATTTCTTCGCTTCCGGGCAGTGCTATAATTGCAATCAGGATAAATGATGCGCCGCATGAGTTTACGACATTAAAAGGAGTAGTAGAAGATCTTTCGGAAATAATTCTTAACTTAAAAGAAGTCAGATTTAAAGACCTAACTGGAAAATCTCAGAAAATAGAATTTAATCTGAAAGGACCGGGCAAATTTACGGCAAAAGATCTTCAGGATCATACTTCTGATTTTGAGATCCTCAATCCGGATAAATATATTGCAACTTTAAATAAAGATGCAAATCTGAATATAGAATTACGCATGGGAACAGGAGTAGGATATGTGCCATCAGAGGATAACAAGCAGGCTAATCTGCCTTTGGAATTCATACCAATGGATTCAATTTTTTCACCGGTCAGAGTTGCAAATTACATTACAGAAAATACCAGAGTAGGAAAGAGAACTGATTATGAGAAACTGATTCTGGAAATTACTACTGACGGATCAATCAATCCTGAAGATGCTTTAGTATATGCTTCCACTTTAATGCAGGAGCATGTTCAATTGTTTCTGAATCTGAATCCTAAACAGGTAGAAAAAATAGAAG
>JAGPCH010000273.1 GCA_018058125.1 Ignavibacteria bacterium
ACGTCTCATTCTGACCTTACTTATTCATCGTCTGTCCTGATTGTAATAACATTATGCGAGCAGTATATTTCTTCTTCCTTTAATTAATTATTCCTTTTTGGATTTAAACTCCGGCAGGTTCAACCTACCCGCCGGGGTTTATTCTTCACGTCTCATACTGACCTTGCGTGTTCATCGTCTGTCCTAACATTATGCGAGCAGCACTTTTACTATTTTTGTTAATTTTTGTAAAACAATTTCACAACCGTACATATGATATATTTTATTTCAGCAGAGTCATTTTATTGACATAACTCCTTCCATTTACTTCCAGTTTATAAAAATAAACACCTGAAGACAAAGCAGCCCCTTTAAATTCAGACTGATATTCACCTTTTTGTTTAAAATCATTTACCAATACATCTACAAGTTTTCCCGTTACATCAAAAACACTTAATCTGACGAATCCATCAGCCGGAATCTTGAAGTTAATTTTAGTAGCCGGATTGAATGGATTCGGATAATTTTTCACGACAGGTATCTCAGCATTGTTTGTAACACCCTGTTTATTTATATCCATAGTTGCAGCGTAAATATAATCTGATACTTTATACACGATCATCAGATTATTTTTGAAAGCAGAAATTGAAGCATATTCCCCCTCGCTGATTTTTTCCTGTATTTCTTCTGAGTTAGACATTGGAATGGATCCATCAGATAAGTGTAAACTCGATACAAATAATTTATCAGTTCCTTTTACAGCCCAGGTCTGATATAATATATCATTTATATAAACTGAACTTTTAGTATTTTTTGAAAATGGTACTACTTTTTCCAAAGATTGCTTGCTGTCTGAATATGAAATGCTTTTACCGTTCTTCTCACCCCATATTATATTCCCGGTCTTATCTGCAATGATACCATATATTTCATTATGATCTTCGCCCAGATCATTCCAGAATACACCTGTTTTGTAATCATCGATCTGAGCAATGAATGGTCGCCTTTGATCTGATTCAGAATCGATAATCATTTCCCATTCTTTTTTCAATTCTTCGCTGATCTTGATTATTCTGATATCGTTGATTTGATTGTCATATGAATTTTCAAAAGCAAATATAAAAGAATATTTATCGATTGGCGCAATATTCAGATCATACAATGTTAATTTTCTGGAATTATTATCTATGGGATTTCTGAATATCAGAGACCCGAATTGATTTTCGTAAAAATCAGGAGAAGTTGCATCCAGTATTCTTGCATATACATCAAAGACATATTCGGAATGCTTTCTCGAATCCAGCCAGGAGATAAGCAGCTTATTGTTGTTATTACAAGTCACAACCGGCTTTCTCTGATCGTCCCTGAAATTGCAGATCTGAACAGGGTTTCCGTTTGCCCATAGCTTATTGCAATGAAGATCTATAAGCTGGCCTTCTATATTGAAATCTCCTCCGGAAAAGTTTTCCCAGACAATTGCAATTCTGTTATCCTTTGTATGCACAGCAGACGGGCTGTGATTATAACCATTACCTGAAGATGATAGTCTTACTGGATCTTTCATAAACTCACCGTTGAATAGTATCCTTTTCATCACAATGTCCTCCCTTTCAAAATATTTTTTCCTGTAAATAACTATCGCTCCTCCCTCTTTATCCGAAAAAATGAAAGGATAATCCGTCTCTTCCTGAAAATAAGTTCCAAGCTCAGAATCAAACATAATTCCGTTTTGCTCCCACATTGTCAAACCGTCTTCATTTATTTTCTGTATTTTAATGCATCCGTCATTGCTTTCTTCTAACCAGCAGATAAATATCCCGTCTTCTTTTTCACTTATGAATGAATTCTGAGTTAAGGGCATATATGTTTTTGCCGATCCCTTATATACCGGTATCTCTTCACTGTAAATTTTATTACAGCTTGTTATGAATATTATGATTAAAATTTTTATAAGATTTTTCATGGTTAATAGTTTTTAATTTTTAAAATAATTTTGATTAAGTTATCGAACTTTGCCGGATCTCTTATTCTTAATCCGAAGCGGCAGATTGATTTATTCTTTCTTTTATTCTTTGTTTTAATTTTTAATTTTTTCATTTTCACAAATCAGATTTTTTATGTTAATCTCAAAAACTATGCAAAGCTAATAGTAATTATTAAATCTGTCAAACGTTAAAAAAACTTAATTGTGAAAATGAAAATCCGGAAAAGTGTCGTTCACATTTTTTCTGAAATAAAACAGAGATCCGGCAGATAATGATTTTTAAAGGGTTTGCTGGAAGTTTGATAAAATGAGCGGAAGCATTTTAGGTATAAAAAAATACCCTATTTGTGAGAGCGGTATTTTGTTTTTTTACCGGAATTTTGAACTGATCAAAATAATCTCTTAATTTATTTTAAATTTTGTGAGATGATAAAAAAATATTCTGTCACAATATTTGCGAAGTGAAGCGGAATGTTTTATCTGATTTCATGATATAAAAAAAACAGCCGCGTAAATTATCACGGCTGTTCTTATAAATGAAATATAAACGGAAAGATTTACAATGGAATATTCCCGTGCTTTTTCTTAGGGTTGGTGTCTACTTTATTTTCCAGAAGTTCAAAATAATATATAAGTTTTTTACGGGTATCCTTAGGCTCTATTACATCATCAATGAATCCCCTCTCGGCTGCCAGATACGGATTAGCAAATTTTTCGGTAAATTCATCTACTTTTTCCTTCAGAGCTTTTACCTTGTCATCAGAAGCATCGATTTCCCTCTTATAAATGATCTCAGCAGCTCCCTGAGCTCCCATTACAGCTATTTCCGCCGATGGCCAGGCCAGATTGATATCGCCTCTTACGTGCTTCGAATTCATCACGTCATATGCGCCGCCATAGGCTTTCCTTAATATGACCGTTACTTTCGGAACAGTAGCTTCGCAGAATGCATAAAGCAGTTTTGCTCCGTG
Source organism: Ignavibacteria bacterium (assembly GCA_018058125.1). Classification (GTDB taxonomy): domain Bacteria; phylum Bacteroidota; class Ignavibacteria; order Tepidaquicellales; family Tepidaquicellaceae; genus JAGPCH01. The sequence continues at coordinate 2,935 of JAGPCH010000273.1, forward strand.
TCTGATCACGCCTCGCCATTCCTGATCTGTGCCGGGTAAGAATCCTGGTACATCTTCAAAAACAAGTAAAGGTATATTGAATGCATCACAGAATCTCACGAATCTTGCCGCTTTGATCGATGAATTCAGATCAAGCACTCCGGCTAAGACAAGCGGCTGGTTTGCTACTATGCCGATCGATCTGCCGTTAAGTCTGCCGAAACCGACTACTATATTCTCTGCATACTCCCTGTGAACTTCAAAAAAGGTATCATCATCTATTATAGTAGAAATGACATCTTTTACATCATAAGGCTTGTTTGGATTTTCCGGAATGAATTCATTGAGCTTTTCCTGAGCATCATTTTTTTCCTGAGCCGCTGTAAACGGGACAGGATCCATATTATTCAATGGAATGTATGATACAAGTTGGCGGATACTCTGAAAACATTCGATCTCATTTTCCGCAGTAAAGTGACTTACACCGCTTTTTACCGCATGAGTATTTGCACCGCCGAGATCGTCGAATGTAACTTCCTCGTGTGTAACGGTCTTTACAACATTCGGTCCGGTTACGAACATGTATGAAACCTTATCCACCATAAATACAAAATCCGTTATCGCCGGGGAATAAACAGCACCCCCTGCGCATGGACCGACAATCGCCGAGATCTGCGGCACTACTCCGCTTGCAAGTGTATTTCTAAGAAAAATATCAGCATAGCCTCCGAGTGATACTACTCCTTCCTGTATCCTGGCACCGCCGCTGTCATTTATTCCAATGACAGGTACTCCGATCTTCATGGCCATATCCATTA
>JAGPCH010000274.1 GCA_018058125.1 Ignavibacteria bacterium
ATTCCCATTACTCCGGTGTAATTGGTTTTAGTTATTATCTTTTCTGCTATGTCCTTTACCCTATCTGTAATATTATTAAATGATTTCTTTGAAGCAATCACCAATTTGCATACATGATTTTTTTGTATGGTCTCTACCACAGGGTAGATTTTTATCTCACCTGATTTGCTTCTTACTGCCTGTGTTGCAATTTCTTTTTCAAATCTGACAAATCTCTCACACATCAGCTCGCCTCTTCCCGACAGAACTTTATATGCTTCTTCAATATCTTTTTCTGAACTTATCTCAAAGTTTCCTTTACCGTCATATCCCATGGTTCTTGATTTCAGCATCACCGGATATTTATGCTTCTCTGCAAAATTAATTATATCCTGTTTTGATTCGACTTTACAAAAATCCGAAATGGGAATATTAAATTTTTCAAGAGTTTCTTTCTGATATAATTTATCCTGAACTAATTTAATGATCTTTGAATCCGGATATACAGGTTTTCCGAATTTTTCCAAATACTCAATTTTAGTATGGTCAATGAATTCATTTTCTAAAGTTATAATGTCACACATTGAGCTGAATTTTTCAAGACTTTCTTCGTCACTCCAGTCGCCCGTCACTTCATTGCTCGTGATCTGACCTGCAGGTGAATCTGTTTCTTTCGAGAGTATGCAAAATTCAAATCCGAATTTATAACTTCCCTCCATTATCATCCTTGCAAGCTGACCTCCGCCTATGATACCTATTTTCAAATTAAATTTCTTTAGATTTTACTTATTTCATTTATTTAAAAGTGAATTTAATCATTGCTGCTAACTTTACTTTCCCAGTAATCTGTTATACTCAGCTTTGTTTTCAAGAATACTCACCGCTTCCTGAAGCTGAGTATCAAAGACAAAAGTTTCCTTAATCTGCTCCGATTCTGTAATCACCCTTGCATTGATTTCCAGTGCTATGCTTCTGAGGATTTCATCTTTCGCAATGTCAATTTCCTTCTGCTCACCGGCTTCCGCTTCATTTTCCACTTTATTTATTAGTTCGGTAATATTCATATCATATTTCTTTTCGGAAGCTATTTCTGAAATTTCCTTTAACTTTTTTTCTATCTGCGATTCATAAGAAAAATTGTTTTCAGCCAGAAAAGTCTTGAACTGTTCAAACATTTCATCACTTGGAACAGCTACACTCAATCCGGGATTTGTCAATATATAATAATCCGAAAATTTAAAGAACATGTCTCTACTCAATAAAGCAGTATGAATTTCGCTTTCAGGAATGGTTATAACTTCCACGTCAGGTGTGATCCCGCCGTAGGATTTTACAGTTCTTCCGCCTAAGGTTTTAAAATCCGTCTGATTGTATTTATCGTTGTCAATGAAAACACCGTATTTGTTTTCCTTAAAATAATTTTTTTCCTGTATCCATCTTCCCGATGGTGTGAAATATCTCGAAGCAGTGATCTTCATCTGAGCTTTTTTATCAAGATCCTTGATCTGCTGAACAAGTCCTTTACCGAAAGATTTTGTTCCTACTACGACTCCTCGGTCAAGATCCTGAACTGCACCTGCAACTATCTCAGAGGCTGATGCAGTATTACCGTTTATAAGGATTGCAAGTGGTACATCAGCCGGTAATAATGGCTCTTCTTTTGAGAAAAATTTCTTTTCCGAATCTGTTCGCTTGCCTTTTGTAATAACAAGCAAGCTGTTCTTCGGAACAAGTTTATTCAATATACCAACAGCAGCATCCAGTAAGCCGCCTCCGTTCCCCCGAAGATCAAACACCAAACCTTTTAATTCTCCTTCCGATTTAAGAAGCTTAATAGCATTCTCTACTTCACTTTCTGATATGTTTGTAAATCTGTCAAGCTTAATATATCCGATCCCCTCAGAAACAGGATCAAGATAACCGAAATATGAAACATTCTTCAGAATGATCTCCTGACGCGTAAGTGTAAAATCTATCTCCTGTCCGTCCCTTAAGACTTTGACGGAAATATCAGTTCCAATAGGTCCTCTAATCTGCATTCGCAATTTATCAACTTTTACGTCTCTCAGATCTGTCCCGCCGATGTTAATAATCCTGTCCCCGACCCTGATTCCCTTTTTCTGCGCTTCATATCCGTTCATTATTTCCGTAACATAAATTGAACTGTCTTTTATACTGACTGTGATTCCGACACCTCCGTACTTGCCTGTTGTAATCAGATCGATCTGATCCCGGTTATCTTCATCTATAAAAGTTGTGTAAGGATCCAAAGTTGCAAGCATCCCGTCTATCCCGGCTGTTATGAATTTATCCGCATCTATTTCATCAACATAATTCAGCGCTACTTCTTTATAAACCTGACCGAAGAGATCCATATTCCTGTTGATCTTTTCATAAAGATCATCATCTCCCGCTACTTCTGCTCCTATAAAAAATCCTGATACTATAAGTATAAATACAGGTATGATTTTAATGGAAAATAATTTTACCTTTTTCATATATTAAATTTTTACTTTTGATTTTATAACTGAAATTACTTCTGAATGAATTTCCTGAATTGTTTTTGTGCCGTCTATCACAACAAATCTGTTTTTATTGATTTTGGCTATTTGTAAATAACCTTGAATAACTTTTTTATAATATGAAACCTTCTTCTGCTCTATTCTGTCTTCCGCTTTATTCATCATTTTTTTTCTTTTTATGCATTCATCTATACTAATATTAATAAGAAAAGTTAAATCCGGGGTTAAAGTATCGGAAGCGATATTGTTAACATATCTGATCGTTTTAAGTTCGATCATGCCTCCGTATCCCTGATACGCTGTCGAAGAATCATAATATCTGTCGCTTATCACAAAATATTTTTTCTTCAGATTAGGGATTATTACTTCTCTCGTAAGCTGATGTCTTGAAGATGAGAAAAGAAGAAACTCTGTCAGATATTCCATATTCAGATTTTTCTTATCAAGTAATATTTCCCTGATCTTTTCGGATATCTGAGTTCCGCCGGGCTCTCTGACTGTTATGACTTTTTTCCTCTTAGAATTTAAATACTCTTTTAATAGTATAATCTGTGTTGATTTACCGCTGAGGTCTATTCCTTCGAATGATATAAACATATATTATTTGTGATTAAATTACAAACTAAACTTACTCAAAACAATTTCAAAATTTGACTATTTTTTAATGCTTAATTAGTCAATTTTGAATCCGAATTTTAAATGATTCTTTAATAACCTTATTTTTCATGAAGACTTTTATATTATTATTCACATCATTAGTCTTTTATTCTTGTACATCTTCTCTCGAACCTAAAGAATATACCCAGTCACCTTGTATGGATATTACATATCAGAAATTATTAAAAATGGATATAAAGGATATGACAAATAGTGAAGTTGAATATTTTAAAATTAAAGACAGAGAATGTAAGAAATATGCTGAAGAGAATTCCGGACCTGACGCTGAAAAAACTAAAGCCAAAAAAAATCTGAATTGGATATTGTATGGAATGGTTTTGGTGGCAGGCGTAATTGTTTCTTTTGCTCTTATAGACCCGCGATAGATCCTACCAATATTCACATATGTAGTTTCTAATATTGTTGTTATCGGACTTTCTGGAAGTAGCAGACAGGATAGCACTATCACATATCACCAAATTTTAATTTTTATTGTATTTAATTTTTACGAAAGAGTGGTTAAGTTAAGACCTAATTTTACTTTTCTGAAATAATAATATA
>JAGPCH010000275.1 GCA_018058125.1 Ignavibacteria bacterium
GCTCAGTAGATGTCAGACTCGAAAGAGAATCTATTGACGGTTCGGAAATAATAGATACACAGCCTTATGATGTTTCACCGGACAAAAGTTATTTTTTCTTTGATAAAATAACGTTTTACAAATCAGGCGATTATAAAGTTACTGTCTTTAAAAAAGACGGAACTCCGATAGCAAGTTCAACCGTAGAAATAGAATTTGAATAATTAATTTAAAATAAAAACCGAAAGGAGTAATATCTAATGAAAAAAATGAAACTCTGGTTACCTGTAATTGCTTTTTTATGTCTTTTTGCTTTTAAATCAAACGTATATGCACAGCAGTATCCTGTTTTGTATTTTTGTGAGCAGTACGGCACAGATGGTGAAGTCGGAGTCAGCGACAGATTTACAACCGGATATTTAACTGTAATGGTAAAAGCAGACGGACCATTAGGATTAAAAGATTGTTCAATTCAGTTGGATAAATTTAATCCGGGAACCAGTAAATTTGAATTTTATAAAAAATTCGGATATAAAATTGATCGGGATATGAAATATGTATACTTTGAAAAAAATGAAGAAAGTGATATGAGCTTTGAAGAGCCGGGTATTTACAGAGTATTCTTGCTTGACCAAAATGGCCGAACAGTAGCAAGCGGTTTAGTGGAAATTATTCCAGGATAAATTCAAGTAAATTATAATGAAAAAAAATATAGGTTCAGTACTATCAGTTTTCACTTTTTTAATTATTTTTAATTTATGTAACACATCTTACTCACAATCTTTACAGTTTTGTGAAGATGTAAGTAAAGATGGTGTTCCTTTAAATACAAGTACTGTTTTTAATATCAGCTCTGACGGCGGATATCTTAAATGTCTGACCACTTTACCATACAGAGTAGGAACTACCATAGTCAGCTATGAGATATACAAAGTTGACGCAGATGGATATGAAACTTATGACAATACAATTGAACAGGAAGTTGATCCAAGCTGGACATGGTTCTGGAAGGAAATTACATTTTATAAAGCCGGTAGTTATAATATAAATGTATATGACGGTGATAAAAATTTCCTTGCTTCAGCGCAAATCAGAATTCAGTTTTATTAAAAAACAGTAAAAATGTTATTATAAAAGGTTATTCCGTCAACCGGAATAACCTTTTTCATTTACTTATATTTAACTTTAGAATGTTAGAAAAATTAAAAAGTCTTTCCAAGGATACCATGATCTACGGTACTAATACTATCGTCGGAAGATTTTTAAATTTTTTTCTGGTCCCGTTTTATACAAATATTTTCCTTCCTGCTGAATTCGGAATTGTTGCAATTTTGTATTCATATATAGCCATACTCAATGTGTTTTTTTCAATCGGGCTTGAGTCAGGTTATATGAAGTTTGATTCAACTGAAGAAGTTGGTACTAAGAAACAGAATTTTTCCAATCCCTATCTTATCGTATTTTTTAACTCTTTAATACTCTCCGGTTTGATGTTTATTTTCTCTTCAGATCTTACGGGTGTATTTCAGATCGGTCAGAATTATTCCTACCTGATTAAATATTCAGCTCTGATTTTATTCTTTGATACAATTATTCTTATTCCTTTTGCTTTTCTCCGGCTCAATAATAAAGCAAAATCATTTGCAGGATTGAAAATTCTGAATATTGTAATAAACGTTTCGCTTAATTTGATTCTGGTATTGTATTTCAAACTTGGGATTGAGGCAATCTTTATTAGTAATCTTGCTGCTTCAGTAGTTACATTCCTTATGCTCTTACCGCTTTTAATAAAGAACATGGACATTTCATTTAATAAAGAACTTGTTACCGAATTGCTCAGATTTTCACTGCCTTACATACCTGCCGGAATTGCCGCTAATATTGTTCAGATAATTGACCGTCCGATCCTAAAATATCTTACTGATGATAAAACTGTCGGTATCTATCAGGCTAATTACAGACTTGGAATTTTCATGATGCTGATCGTTTCAATGTTTGAATATGCCTGGAGACCTTTCTTTTTGAATAATGCTAAAGACCCGAATGCAAAAAGTATCTTTTCTAAAGTACTTACTTACTTCCTGATTGGCGGATCTTTTATATTTCTGATTTTAACTGTGTTCATTAAAGATATAGTGAAAATGGATCTTCCATACGGATTTCATCTGATTGGAGAGTCATACTGGGCGGGACTGAATATAGTCCCCGTTATATTATTCGCTTACCTGCTCAACGGAATGTATGTGAATTTCATGGCCGGAATTTATATTGAAAAGAAAACCAAATATCTCCCATTGATAACAGGACTCGGAGCAGTTTCAAATGTAATAGCAAATTTTATTCTGATCCCGGAATTCTCTTATATGGGAGCTGCCATTTCTACTTTAATAAGTTATTTCGTTATGATGATAGGTTTATATTATGTATCAAATAAATATTACAGGATAAATTATGAATATAAAAATATTGGATTGATATTTCTTTCGCTATTTATTTCTACGGGTTTATACTATCTCACAACTTATAGTTTCAGTTTTCCCTGGTTTCTGAACATAGTCTTTCCTCTTCTCTTCTTAATAATGATGTTTTCTTTTAAAGTTATTGATATCAAGCTCCTCAGAAAGATACTGTAATTGCTTGATTTTAATTTTGCTAACCTGTGAGATTTTTTTTAACGGTTCCGAAATTAGTAATTGACACTATTAACTATTTATGCCATATTGATTTATGGATAAATTAACAGTTAAACAGCAAAGGATCCTCAACTTTATAGAAAAGCACAGGATCGAACAAACCTACCCGCCGACACTTAAAGAAATAGCAGACAAGTTCGGTATCACGATCGGCACAGTCCAGGATCACATCTCAGCTCTTCAGAAAAAAGGCTATCTCGAAAGAAAAAAAGATATTGCCCGCGGATTTAAAGTCATTAAAACGGCAGAAGAAAGAAATATTGCCAAGCTTAAATCTGATCTTCACATGATCCCATTGTATGGAAGTGTCGCAGCAGGTGAACCAATATTCGCTAATGACAACATTCAGGGATATGTCACTATGGAAAAAAATTCCAGAGGACATCAGATCCATTTTGCTTTAAAAGTGAAAGGGGAGAGTATGAATGATTCCGGAATTTATGACGGTGATATTGTCATTGTCAGGAAGCAGGACACTGCCGAAGACGGTGAGATAGTCATTGCACTATTGGATGATGAAGCTACTGTTAAGACTCTCCGGAATAAGAGGATAAATGCTTATCTTGAAGCTTCTAATTCAAAATATAAAGCGATCATCAATAAGCCGTTTCAGATAATAGGGAAGGTGATTGAGCTTAGAAGAGATTATAAAGTGATGTAATATTTGTACTTATTTGTAATTTACAATTTTATAATCTCTGACGAGAGTTTCGAGCGGTATATCCAGTTTCTTATTCAATGCGCGGATCATAGGTAAAGTTAATTTTCTTTTCTTATTCAGTACTTCGGAAACTCTGCTGGAGTATCCTAAATATTCAGCAAGGTCATTTTGAACCAATCCTAAAGAATCCATTCTGAATTTAATTGCTTCAATCGGATCCGGCGGATCAATTTTTATATTCTCATCTTCATATTTTTCTACTAAAATGGAAAGAACTTCAAGTTCGTCTCCGTCTTTAGAACCTGCTTTTACTCCTTTTTGCATTAAATCATAAATCCTCTGCAATGCGCTTTCGTGCTGCTTTTTTGTTTTAATTGGTTTTAGCA
>JAGPCH010000276.1 GCA_018058125.1 Ignavibacteria bacterium
TTTAGTGATAATTACAACAATCTGCATGACAGCAAGTTTTATAATAAGCGATATGACATGCTTATACCCGAACTGGTAAATGAATTTTACAGCAAGACACCGGCAGGTAAAAATGATTTTGTAATGTTGAATCATCTTATGTTAAAACTTACCGATAAGGAAGATGAAACTACTTTCAGTGAACTTAAGAATCTTCTTTACAAGAATTATGATAATCTGAAAAAGGAGATCAGATACAATCTTTCAATTGCGCTGATAAATTTCTGTAATTTCAGGATAATGAAAGGGGATACCGGATTCATAGAAGAACAGTTCGTAATCTACAAGCTCATGATATTGCACGGTTTTTATAACAACGGAAGAGAAAATTTCATAAATGAGAATATGTATGTGAATGCGGTGAGCATGGCGGGAAATCTGAAAGAGTTTGAATGGGCTGAAAAATTTATTGCCGATTACAGGGAAAAGCTCCAGCCAGCCTGCAGAAATAAGTATTTCGCACTTGCGAATGTATCACTTAATATTAAGAAAAAAAATTTTGAATTAGCATTAAAACATCTTTCAGATTTCAAAATTGTAGATGTAATTGATAAGGTCACACTCAAAAGATTTCAGGCAATCATATACTATGAGTCCGGTTACTTTGACGAGCTCTATTCGCTTATAGACTCTTCGAAACATTTCATTGCCAATGATAAAAAGATGACTGATTCAATCAAAGAAGTTTTTGACAATTTTCTCAACTTTACCCTGAAGCTTGCTGATCTCAGTTCGGGTATACATAAGAGTAAACCTGATGATTATTCTCTGAAGATATTAAAGGATGAGATCGGTCAGAAGAATGTCAGTAATAAAATATGGCTGCTTGAAAAGACAATGGAACTTGAAGAGCTGTTGGATCATTAATGTAAATTTCAATTTTCTGACAACATTAAATCCCAAACAACACATACTTTGCTCACTCTCAAAAGTTGATTCATTTCTGAAGTTTAAAATTGTTTTTTGATTTCAAATTAAATGAAATTGAATGGATCTGGCTCAATAATCCGAATAAATTTATTCTGCATATTATATTATTTTCATGGTCTTATTAATGCAACAAATCCTGATGCATTATTTTTGGCTAACAATACATCACTGAGATCTGTAGTGTTGTCACCATTGAGATCGGAAATGATATAGCCGGACGTAAATATTCCTGCATCATTATTTATGATTATCACATCCGAAAGGTCAATGGCATCATCATCATTAACATCTCCGCTGTAAAAAGCATACAATGGGTCTGTATCAACCTGCGTTACATTATTACCATAGGTCATTGACGGATCATTTGCAAAATTATATTCAGCGAATACCGGGCTGAATGTTATCTTATCGGAGCTCCAGGTCTCGAGAGAATTCCGGTGTTTTGCGACTACATAATAGGAAGTAAGATTCAGTGCGTTTGTAAACCAGAAATCCCCGTAACCGTCATTCGTAAGAAATGCCTTTGCCGAATCAGTAATTTCATACGGAGAAAAATCCTTTCTTAGATAAATTTTCATAGTATCACTTTTCATGGTATCTGCCGGAGCGTCCCAGAGCCCTTCGACTACCCCTCGGAAGAAAAGATGACGATATGCTTTTACATTTCCGGAACATCCTACGGAAGCCCAGACATTCGTGCTGCCGCTGTATTCAGTCCATAATGTAAAACAGCTTTCGCCTTCCGGACCATATCTGACACCGGCTCTCGGCTGAGCAGTGAATGGGTTTGTATTAATGTGATTTACCTGTGATATGATGTTACCCCAGACATTATTTGTTGCAGAATAATAAACAGCCGGAACGAATGAAACTGTATTCTCTGAAGATGCACACGAATAAAATCCCGGCGCGCTGCGGAATCCGCAAATATCAGCTCTTGTAGAATTGTTTGCTCTGTAATCAACATAACCTGTTGACCACCCTGCGCTGCCGTTTGTTGAACTGAAATATTCTATGTCCCAGTCGGTTGGAGAATACTTTCTCATATTCACTATCATTAGATTATTATATCCTCCTGCAGAAGCTATGTATGCCTGATATCTTCTGGATCCCAGAGAACCTAATATCCCAGCGCTTGTCGAATATGATCCCGAAGCAAAATTCGATATCGATGTTTTGTTGAGTAAAATCCTTGATGAATCAAGAAGACTTGTTTCAATTACCATAATGGAATCGAGCCCGCCGTTTCGAAAGAAAGCAATGTCACAATTATAATCAGCCGGATATCTGTAAAGCAGTCCTTTGAAAGGAAGCGGTTTGTATGTAAATGTTGGTATAACAGTAAACGGAGAATAGCATATTGCAATTTTCTCTCCTGACATGTAACCACCTGAAATTGCGCTGTCAAAACAAGTAGTTATATAAACCCACGGATTGGAATGATATGCTTCATTATCAGATACTACCCTTGGCTTCCAGTAATAATTTGAACTTACAGCTCCTGGCCAGTTTAATGTATAACCGGCAAAATTAAGATCACCGGTGATTCTGATTATTGTTACTCCGACTCTGTAAGCACCTGAATAATTATTTGTTGCATATCCGAACACAACCCATATAAATTTATCACCGGTAGTATTTTCAATGAGTTCGATATCGATTTGATCCTGCAACATTCTGTTTGCAGTAGAAAATGTAATATCAGCTTTTTCCGTCCAGTTCATGCCGCCATCATCCGAATAGCACAAACGCAGATGATCATTCACAACACCGTTGTTAGGTCCGTAAACAAATGCAGTCCAGATTCTCGAAGCTGTTGATCCAAGCTGCTCTGTGCAGGTATTCATTCCTTTAACACCGGTAACAGATGAGACAAGCCCGGAAATTATATCGTCAGATTGCTCTGCTCCGTGTTCAATTAATTTAAGATCCATAGGTTCGCCTGACATTGTCACCGATCCGCAGATCTTATCACGCTCACCCTGTAATCTTACCACTTCATCCGTATTTCCTGATTTTTTTGCTGAAAGCATTCTGATCTCAATATCCGATAACGCTTTTTCCTTTTCTGAATCGTATGTTACTTTTTCAGATTGGACATAACTTTCAGTATTAATCTGCTTAACGGGAGGTTTTATTTTTAAATCCTGCGAAAATGAATTTGTGCTGAACATAATAAAAAGTATAAATCCTGAAGCAAATATTTTCATTTTGTTTGATCTTGGAATACTTGTATTTTTCATATTATGAGATTTAGTTTTTTTTAATAATTTAAGTAAATTAATCACGGAAGATCATTATATCAAAGAAAGTTTTGGAGTGTTTTCACATCGTGAATTTCCGGAATACATTAATAATTGTATCAAAAAGAGTGAAATTCAAAACTCATTTACACTTTGAAGAATATAAAAAATGGGTAAAAAACCCATAAAAAACTTTATTGAAAATGGAAATTATATATAGTATGTTTAGCCCGTTAACAAATAATATATTATTCTAACAAAAAACAATTTATGACCGAAGTAAAAACAAGTTCACACACTATTTTTCCACCGGCCGGATCATGGAATAATGCAGGCGAAAAGTCTCATTCAATATTCCCACCTGCAGGATCATGGAACAGTGCAAGTGAAAAATCACACTCGATTTTTCCGCCTGCAGGTTCATGGGATAAAGCATGTGAAAAGTCACACTCAATTTTCCCGCCGGCAGGTTCGTGGAAGTAAGAGTTTA
>JAGPCH010000277.1 GCA_018058125.1 Ignavibacteria bacterium
AAGAGCCAGCTCACTAATTATTGTTCCGAGCATTAACCCCGGGTTTTTTTCAGAAGAAACGAGCATGCATCTTTCCATCATTGACTCTGCATTGTTCAGCAGTAACTTAATGTCCACACCGGTCAATGCAGCCGGAACTAATCCAAAATATGATAGTGCGGAATATCTCCCTCCGATATCAGCCGGATTGATAAATACTTTTCTGAATTTATTTTCTTTAGCCAGAGTTTCGAGATATGTTCCGGGATCCGTTACGGCAGCAAAATGATTTCCTGCTTCATCACCCTTTGTTTTTTTTACTTTATCAAAAAAATATCTGAAGAAAGAGTCAACCTCTATTGTCGTACCGGATTTGCTTGAAACAATAAAAATAGTTTTATCAATATCAATCGATTCTTCAATCTTAAGTATCGTAAGCGGATCGGTGGTGTCAAGTATATGTAAATTCAGAAATCCCTTTTTAATGCCGAATGTATTTCTGCAAACTTCCGGACACATACTGCTTCCGCCCATTCCCATTACAACGGCATCTGTAAAACCATTGTCTCTCAGATCCTCCGCAAAAGTATTGATCTCGTCACAGTTGCCTGACATACTTACGGGAAGAGACATCCACCCAAGCCTGTTATTTATAAGTTCTTTATAGCTCTCACCTTTTTTCCAAACACTGGTATCTTTATCCCACATTCTCTTTACAATGTTCTTTTTCTCAAACTTCTTTAAAGTCCTGCGTATCCCTGACTGATTCATTTCAATTTTAAATTCTTTTTTATCGGCTTTCATATTGTAATATGTTTTTAAATGTTTTTATAGTATTAATTAATATTTGTATTTCAGTTTCTTCAATGGCAAATTCATTAAAGAAAAATCAATTGTATAACCAATCTTTCAAATAAATTAATATTAAAATTACTGAATAAATAATGTGTTTAAACTAAAAAAATTTTATTTCAAAAACTATGTGAATATAGTTTAAGCAGTAGAATTTTATTTATCCATTGTCCTTGATGAAACTGAAAACGATTTTTTGTATACAATGAATGAAAATATATTTTGCAAAATTTTTGTTTTTGCAAAATTGTAAGTTGTATAAGTAAATTTTAATTTTTATATTTGTCCACTAAACAATTAAATGAGTAAACAAATATGAATCTTCTGCACACTTCGCAATCATATTTACTATATATATTTATATAATAAAATTTTTTTATCAAACTGATAAAATGAAAATGATAAACCAGTATTCCCCAAAACTGATCTGAAGTCTTTTCATGTGTATTAAATTTCTCTTAAGAAATTTAATTTGACATAGTTGTTTTAGAAAATAATTAAAGGAGGGCAATTACAGTTACCTCTCACAAATCTACACTGCCTTTGTCTTTCTTAAATTTACCGTTTGGTTCAGGTGAATTTAATCTGTACTGAAAAATACCGAATTGGTAAATAAATGCTTGATTCTATCAGACATTGCATTCTTATACACAAACTGAATGTATGTCCGGGGAATGCAATGCATTCCGCTTTTTTTAAAAAAACCATCTTTCAATTTATAGTTCTTTGAAATAAGACCTGCTCTTCCTGATATATCTTTCTCCAGAATCTTCATCTTAAAGCGAGCAATAATTTTATAATAATTAAACCCAATATCATTATGAAAAGATCTATTTACTTTTTTCTTCTATTTTCAATTCTTCATGTACTTGTAACTTCCGGAAACTTTCTTCAAGCTCAAAGCGACATTGTACCGCTTGACAGAAAATTAAAAGGACCGGATATAAATACTACTTCAGAAATCAGACCGCCGGAAAACAATTCGGATGCAATTATCATAAATGTACCCGGGAGTTATTCTACTATACAGGCTGCAATTAACGCTGCCAATAACGGTGATATAATTCAGGTGGCAGCCGGTATTTACAGAGAGGATCTTACTCTGAATAAATATTTACATTTAAGAGGTTCAAATTATAATGTGAATCCTAATACCGGAATCAGGGGTCCCGAAACTATTATTCAGCCTTTTACTTCTGACCCTGATCCAAATACAGGCGGTACTATATTATACATTACTCCCGGTGGCAGCGGATCTGATATAGACGGGTTTACATTTGATGGTGATAATACAATTATTGTAAGCGGTGTAAATATGAACGGCGCTGATGTTGATGCTTTAGAAGCAATTAGCGCCTATGATGGTTTATCAAATACTACTGTAAGTAATAATATTATTAAGAATTTAAATTATGGCGGTATTGATTATTATAATTATACTAACGGAGGAGCAGCTACTTATGACAATGTAATTACAAACAATAAATTTGATAACATTATCCCAAATGCGTGGGGAATTGCTGTTCTGATTTATAACAATTGCTATACCTCTGTTACTGATAATGTAATGACTCGTGTGCGTATTGGAGTGCAGACAGGTAATTTTTCTCAGACAGATCTCGGTACAAATCATTCAATCAGTCATAATAACATCGAATCTTCAAGACTTGGTATCTTTCATAATCTTGCTTACACAAATGCTACAACTTACACTATAGACAGCAATAATATTACTACTGTGGTGGGGTCAACAAATAACAACGGCATATTGGTATCCTCATTTGATGGTGCAGTTGCCGTAAATATGAATGATAATAATGTATCAGACGCAAGAGTCGGGTATAATCTTTGGAACTGTCCTACAACAAGTACAATTACTGTCACAGGTGGTACAGCAACTAATTGTAATATCGGTGTTTTTGCAAATAACTATGACGGTTATACATCGGATGCGGTCACGAGTATTTATGCAATGACAGGAGTGACTATTGCAAATTGTGATACTGCAATTAAAATAAAAGACAATGATCTCAATTCTAACAACGCAACAGTTGCTCTTAATATTAATAATACAACCAATATTGTTAACGGAACAGGCATCGGTCTTTTATTAGAAGGCGGTGATGCTTCCGTAATTTTTAACGGAGCTGTACCGGTAGATTTCAGTACTTCACTTGCTAAATATATCAGACTTGCAACAAACGGAACTACTGTTCCTTCAGCATTGATAAATGCACAAAGCGTCCGGTTCGGTGGAACTAACGGAACAGCTTTGTCTAATGCGCAATTATTTGCAGTCGAAGATAAGATCGATCATAAAGTAGACTGGAACTCTCTGGGATTCGTTTCAGTGAAAGCTTTCAATAATTATGTAACTACAAATAGTTTTTATCCTCCGAATACTGCTGCAGGTCTTATTCAAAGCGGTATAGATGTAGCAACTCCCGGAGATACTGTAAATGCAGGCTCGGGTACATTCAATGAAAATGTACTTTTGAATAAATCAGTAACTCTTAAAGGTAACGGTACATCATCGACTATTATAGCTCCATTGGTTTCCTGTACCGGAAATGGATTAACGATTTCCTCCCCAAACGTTAATGTAAGTGATCTCAGAGTTACTGATTTTAATTACGGAATTTTTACTTCTTCCACTTCAACAAATCTCTATAATGTTGAGAGTGTTATGAATTGCAACTACGGCATTAATACCGGAAACGGTACTAATGGTCTTACCATGGTAAAATGTAAATTCAATAATAATACTAACGGCGGATGGCGTGCAGGTACTGGTGATCTAGTCAGTAATGTAACAATGGACAGCTGCGAAGTCAAAAATCATACTAAT
>JAGPCH010000278.1 GCA_018058125.1 Ignavibacteria bacterium
CCATTGATCCATGCGCATGCAGTCTACAACAAATAGGAATACTGACTTATCACTTTCGAGTTCCGGTATTACAAACTTATCAACTATTTCATTTGAAAGTATCGGCTTATCAGTTTTTGAATTTACCCAATGCAGATAATTTTTCTCAACGAACTTGGAAAATTCCGTATTGCAATCTCTCTTCTGAGTCAGTATTGTCTGCTTTAAACCAAGATCCGGATGCTCATCAAGCTCAAGTTCCCATCCCGTCATTTTCATATGAATATCTATCCACTCTTCCCAGGTGGGGCTTTCCATCATTGCCATTGAGATCTTATTGAATTCCTGAATGTAATCTTTCGATACCTGAGAACCTTTAAGTCTCTTGGAATCCAGCATTTTCTTGCATACAAGCAATAATTGCGTGGGATTTACAGGTTTGATTAGATAGTCTGAGATCTTATTTCCGATTGCATCTTCCATGAGACTTTCGGTCTCATTCTTTGTAACCATTACTACAGGTAAACTTGGTTTGATATCTTTTATTTCGAGCAATGTCTGAAGTCCGCCCATTCCTGTCATCATCTCATCCAGAAATACAAGATCAAAATCGTTGGTCTTTATGAGATTTACTCCGTCTTCGCCGTTTGTCGCTTCCTGAACATTATAACCCTTTTGCTTTAAAAACATAATATTGGATTTCAATGATTCTATTTCATCATCCACCCAGAGAATATTTGTTTTATTGCTGTTTGTATCTGCCATATTGTTTTGCATGCTTTGTTCCTTTCGTTTTACTTTTTATGAATAAAGTAAAAAAATAAGTCATATTTGCATTATAAATTTGATTTTTGAATTTATCTGAATGAACTTAACAATTAATAAATCATATTAAAAGTCATTCAATTTAGCTTTAAGTTATTGAGTGGAAATGTAATAAGTAAAGATTTTTCGGTAAGGTATCTGTTAGAGTTAGAAAGGTATACTTGATTAATCCAAAAAAGTTCTGATAATAATTTATTGTTAAAAAAAGTGATATTTATTTCAAAAACATACTTCAGTAATTTAAAAAATCCTAATAGTCTCTTATTATTTTCGAGGAATCTTCAAATTTATTTTAGTATATTACTGACCAATTCATTATAACAAATATCAAATTGAAAAAAGAAGTATTAGACAAAGGATTCATTGAAGTCATTGACAAACTCGGATCCGACCTTACCGTTGTCAACTCTGCAAGAGTTTCTTTCGGTAAAAGAAAAGAAACCTTTGATGAAAGTGACAGGAAACTAGTAAAGTTTCTCGCTAAGAATAAACACTGGTCTCCTTTCAGACACATGATGGTGCAGTTTCATCTGAAAGCTCCTGAATTTGTAATGAGACAATGGTATAAACATGTTGTAGGCATTGAGACTTCTTCTTCTTCTGCTGCTAAAGATCATGCATGGAATGAGATAAGCGGCAGATATGTACCTGTTAGTGATTTTTATTCCCCTCAGATCTGGAGACGCCAATCGGAAAACAATAAGCAGGCGTCCGAAGGTAGCATAGATGAACAGAATACGGCTAATGAAATATACAACAACGCTATGGATTCGATTATGAACTCATATCAACAGCTTCTGGATCTTGGTGTGGCAAAAGAACAGGCAAGAATGTTACTCCCGCTCAACCAATATACTGAGGTTTACTGGACCGCTTCTTTTCAGGCTATTATGAATTTTATCGATCTGAGAGATGAAGCTACTGCGCAATGGGAGATCCGCGAGTATGCAATAGCATTGAAAGATCTAATGATGTATATCTATCCTGAGACCACTAAAATCTGGTTTGAAGTTAATGAAAAGAATTAATTTCATTTTACAATTCGATTAAAATCAGATCTGTTTTATTGAAAATTATTTTCCCGTAAATATACTCTTCATTACCTGCCCGGCAATGTTAGGATTTTCCTTGAATCTGCGGATCGAATATTCATACCATCGCTGTCCGAAAGGAACATAGATCCTCATTCTGTGTCCTTTCTCAACTGCGCCTTTTCTCAGATTTTCCTGTACACCGAGCAGCATCTGAAACTCATATTCGTCTTTGGTAAGCCCAAGCTCCTTTACCATTTTCACGGATTCTTTTATTAAATACTCATCATGTGTCGCTATTCCAACATAGGATTTATTCTCGAGAGCAATTCTGAGTATCTTTAAGAAATTCTTTCTAATTTCATCCCCGTCCTTAAATGCAATTTCTTCAGGTTCAATATAAATACCTTTGCAGATCCTGAAATTTGCGCGGGATTCAGAAAGTCTGATTATATCTTTCTCACTCCTTCTGAGATATGCCTGAATGACAATTCCGACATCATTAAATTTTTGACTGCATTCTTCAAAGATTCCGATCGTTGACTCAGTGACTGATGAATCTTCCATGTCAATTCTTACAAATCTGTTAACACTTTTTGCTTTTTCAAGAATTTCCGTTACAAGTCCCCGACAAAAATCATAATCAATATTTAAACCGAGCATTGTAAGCTTAATCGATAAATTGCAGTCAAGATCATTCCTGTGAATAGCTTCCAGCACTTCAATATTCTCATCTTTTGATTTAACTGCCTCAGTCCTTTCGGAAATAGATTCACCAAGCACATCCACTGTAGCCATTAGTTTCTCACTGTTCAGCTTCTGTACGGTGTTTACTGCATCAGATACTTTATCTCCTGCAATATATTTATTGGCAAACACTTTAACTACACTTTTTGGCATTGCCTGTATAGCCGGTACCAGTACTTTGTTTAGCAAGTTCATATTTCTAAATAAGTAAAATTATTATTTTTTATTAAGAAGCATTTATAAGTTTTCAATATTCCTTCTACCGCTGAAACCATCGCTTATTGAATGCCAGAAATTTATACTTTCCTCTCCCAGAAGAAAACACAGATAGACTTCTTCACCATTTTCTTTGATATGAGGAAAATCAATCAGCCCATTATCCAATCCTTTGATCAATACGCCTTTTTCAGTGATCTCATTAACCAATTGTATCATCTTTTCGAGATCAGCAGGATATTTGCCGGTACCATTCGGACCCATTCCACCAAAATACTGATGCCTGTATATATCATACCCCTTTACATCAAGAGATTTCTTTAACTCCGAAATTTTAGTTAATTTTGATTTTAGTTCAGGAAGCAGGTCAATAGCTTCTTTAACAGTGAAATGTTTTGAATGGTACATTAGGAATAATATTTACTTCAAATTAACGAAAAATATAATTTTTAAATATTCTAATTTAAATAAAAAAGCATTTCAAATAATTGAAATGCTTTTATTCTTTATTTATTGAATTTTAGGAGACTATAAATAAACTTTCTTTATATTAAAAATTTAATAGACTTTTAAGAATTTTATTATTAAGTTGTAATTAAACATCCTTGAATCCCCTCCTTTCCCTGAGAGGGGATGTAGCAAGCAGACCCAACCCTCATTAAATCTAACTTGTTTTCAAGGACGTATTTTATTATCTAAAAGATCTTTTCTATTACTATTCTTATTTTTTATTTAATCCCGTTCTTTTTACCTCGATAACGAAATCATAAGATTTATCGTTTACCTTTTTGACTTCCGAAAGATTTATTTCCGTATTTTTAAAACTCGATCTTAAATCCTGTACATCATCCGGATAGCACATAATTTTTACTCCGTCA
>JAGPCH010000279.1 GCA_018058125.1 Ignavibacteria bacterium
TATACCGTTGTCAAAAGCATATTTGATTAGATCGTTTCCGGTTTTTTTATCTACCGTCCCGCCTATTGTGATCCAGCTGCCGAGACCGACGACGCTTACCCTTGCTCCGCAATTTCCTAATCTTCTATATTTCAAATTATATGATAATTATTTAAACGAATTTTTCAATTGTTCCCTGATCAGTTTTCTGGCTTTACTTCCGCCAAAATTAGCAGTGACCGAGATTTGATTTGATAATCCCAGATCCTGATGATTTATAATGGAATAATCAAGCTGCAGAATATTATAGTTAAAACTGATCCCGCCGGAAAAAGCTACAGGTTGCGTGCCAATACCTGATCTGAGGTCAACATATTCGTTCACAAAATACTCAAGTCCACCACGGAATGAAAGCGGAAATTTTACATCTTTTTCAAACTCAAGGACAAGATTCAGGTCTGTCTCCGGCTGAATTGTAAATCCGGTTTTGTATATCTGAGGAACCTTCTGACGGGATTCACCAATTTTTGCTCCGGTAATATTTCCCGCAAAAAAACCCCATTTAAGAAAATCAGTAATATAAGCCAAACCACCGATGTCAGCTCCAAATGACGAAGCGGATTTATAATTCTTAATTGTCAGATCATAATAATTCAGATTAAGTCCCCAGAAGATCTTGCCTTCGTAACTGCTTCCAAATGAGATTATCAATTCAGATTCTCTGTACAGATCAAACCCGTATGTTTTCAATCCCAATCCGAATGTACCAAAATTCATAGGTTCGGTATATGTCAGCGCTGCAGTAGAAATCTCACTTATTCCATACTGCGAAGGACCGTAGTAAGCAGAAATTTCCCTGAAAGATATCTGCCCAAGTCCGGCCGGATTAAAAAATACTGCAAGTGAATTATCGGATAAAGAAGTAAAAGCTCCGTTTAAGCCAATAGCTCTTGCACCGACGCCGGTGAATTCAAACTGGCCATAGGAACTTTTTAAAGCTAAAATACATATTACAACTGTCATCTTAAGCATGTTCATAATCTTCCCTGTATATTAATTAAAAAATAAATGTATTGATTCTTTAACAAAAGAATCCATATTTTAACGAAATAAATTTAGCGAATGAGACCCAAAATGCAAAGTCAAATTAAATGGTTTTTAATTTTAACAATATTTTTTCTAAACAACACAAAATTTTCATTTTCACAGCAAACCGATCTGTATGTTGATGTAATAGTGGATATGACACAGTTAAATCAGGCAGAGCAGGAGAAACTGGTTAATTTCAAACAGAAGGTCGAAGATTATCTTAATAAGAATAAATATCATAACGACAAGATACCCACAATCCGGGCTCAGATGCAGTTCAGTTTTACAAGCGTTGATGTATCCTCATCTACATACCAGGCAAAAGTATTCATAGCAAGTCAGCGTGAGATATATAATCCTTTTAAAGCAAATGATCCGAAATTCACTGTTGCGTTCAGATACCTTGATGAAAGATGTCAGTTTTATTACAGTGAAAACATGGTATTTCTCAAAAATGACTTAAGATTTGATCCTTTTCTGAGTCTTCTTGATTATTATGCTTATCTGATTGTGGGATATGATGAAGATTCTTATTTTGTAAAAGGCGGAAACAGATATTTTCAGAAAGCTCTTGATATTTGCAACAAAGTATCAGGAAATCTGAATGGATGGAATGAGACAGGCGGAGGTTCAAAACCCTCCCGACTCCAGCTTGTGCAGGAGCTACTAGATGTAAGATCCGATGAATTCAGAAAAGCTTATTTTGAGTATATGTGGACCGGACTTGATTCACTGGCCATAAATAAAACCAATGCTTATAAAAATATTGTTGATGCGCTTGAAACTATAGGCAAGGTAAAAAGCAAGGAAGTGAAAACTTTTAATATTGATATTTTCTTTGATTCTAAAGCTAATGAGATTGCCGAAACGTTTATAGATTATGGTGATAAAACTATTTATGACAAACTTATGCTCATCGACAGATCTCATCAAAGCATTTATGAAGATGCTAAGAAACGGGCGCGGTAAATGGTAATTGCTGAATCTTAGTTTTATATTTCAAATTTCTTTATTTTTGGTTAATTTCAACAAATAAAATAAAAAGAGAGGAAAATTTGAAAAAAATCTTATTAATTATAATTGCGATTTTTGCTTTCGTTTCAATTGATGCAAATGCGCAATTCAAAAACTACAACGTTAAAGGCGGAATAATGTATGATCAGCTGATACCGCTTTCGGAATACAATTCTTCGTATTCATTTATCGGCAGAGCTTTCCTTGGATTTGAAATTACTAACAATGTTGCTATTCAGATCAGCGGAGGTTACGGTCAATTCAAAACCAAAGACAATTATAATCCTGCAACAGGTGAGTATGACTATCAAAATACATTTCAGAATTCCTACGGAAATTATATTAAAGCCGATATTATTCCTGTAGATGCAAGGGTTAGATTATCACCATGGGCTAAAACTGCTAAAAACTGGAATCCTTATTTTTATATAGGTGCAGGTATAATGAATTATAATGTAAAGAATGACCCGGATACTTTAAATGCCGCTAATGACGGATGGACTTCTTTTTTTCCTGTCGGAATGGGTACAGAGATCAGAATGTCAAAGAATGTCATGCTTGATTTCAATATCGGCTATTCATATACTACCACTGACCAGTTAAATAATTTCATTGTGCCAAGTTTTACAGACGGAATGGCTAATGTAAGCTTAGGTCTTACTTTTGCCGGAGGAGATGACTGTAATACTGATTATGATAAAGACGGTCTTACAAAATGTAAAGAAGAAGAAATCGGAACAAATCCTGATATAGCAGATACAGACGGCGACGGATTAATTGACGGTGACGAAGTGACTCTGTATAATACTAATCCGCTGAATAAAGACACTGACGGTGATACGCTTATTGACGGTGAAGAAGTAAAGCTTTACAATACAAATCCGTTAAGCAAAGATACTGATTCGGATAAACTGATGGATAATGAAGAAGTTAATCAGTATAATACATTACCAAATGATAAAGATACAGATGATGATACCTTAATAGATGGTGATGAGGTTCTGACATATAAGACAGATCCTAAAATGGTTGATACAGATCTTGGTTCAATTGGGGATGGTATAGAAGTAGGAAGAGGTACTGATCCTCTTAATGCTGCAGATGACTTACCGCCGGCACCTGTAGAAGAGCCTATGAAAGTCGGTGCTGTTATAGTTCTTGAAGGTATCAATTTTGCAAGCGGTAGTTATGATATCTCAGCAGGATCTGATGATATTCTTAATGTGGCATTAAAAACCATGCAGAATAATCCAGCAATAGATGTTGAGATCGCAGGTTATACTGATAACAGAGGAGGATATGATTATAATATTAATCTTTCACAAAACCGTGCTAATGCAGTGAAAGACTGGCTGGTCTCAAATGGTATTAGTGCCTCAAGGATCGAAACAATGGGTTACGGAGAAAATAATCCTATAGCAACAAATGACACTGAAGAAGGTCGTTATAAAAACAGAAGAATAGAATTCAAGAGAGTCAGATAAATAAGATTAAACAGAATATAATAAGCTGTTACTGCAAAAAGCGGTAACAGCTTTTTTTTATATATAAATTATAACTTAACTTTGCAAAAGTTCATTTACTAGTTCC
>JAGPCH010000280.1 GCA_018058125.1 Ignavibacteria bacterium
GTTCAATGTGCAATGTTCAATGTAAAATCCGCAGCGGTGGAGCAATGTTAAAAATGCAATAGTCATAAAAATTCATCAATAATGTATATTGTTACAAAATTAGTATTGTAATTTACAAATATTAATTTTACACTTTGACTAATTATTAAAAAGGAGAAGTTATGAAAAACCAATATATAATATTTGCAATTATCATTGTTTGTATTTTAAATTCATCAATGATTTACTCAACACCAATAAACCAATACATTAACACAATAACACCTTCCCAAAATGCAATAAGCGTAATCAAATCATCCAACATTACAATTGTCTTCACACAGGATATGAATCCAGCGTCTGTAAATAATTCCAATATAAAAGTCTTTGGTTATCAGACAGGACTGCTACCTGTCACTATTGATTATAATCCAGTAAACAAAACAGCTAATATTATTCCAAATCAGGATCTGAAAGCGGGAGAGAAGATAAGCGTTACTTTGACTTCCAGAATAAGAACTATTTCTGATGAAAGTATTGCTTCATTTGTTTTTAGTTTTACTATTAAAAATACAGGCGGAACAGGTAATTTTATATTATCTTCTGAAATAGTTTCTCAAAGTAATTATATCCGATCAGGAGATGTGGATAGTGATGGTGACATAGACCTTTTGATTTCAGACAAGATATTTAAAAATAATGGTACTGCTGTCTTTTCATATTATTCTTCAATCCCATTGCTTGGTTATCCACTAATGGCTGATTTTGATAATGATGGAGATCTTGATATTTTAGTTTCTGAAAATAGCATGATTTATTTTTTCAGTAATAACGGAATTGGAGATTTTTCACAAACTAATTCATTTCCGGGTGGGCTTCACAGTTTTGGTGATCTTGACGGAAATGGGTTTCTTGATATTACTTATTTTTCACCTTCCAGTGCATTAAAGATAAATGTTTCAAAAAACTTATCCGGTATATTTACTTTTGACAATTCATATAATGTAAATTTTAATTTACCCTGCGGACCCAGTTCTGGGTTTGATCATAGAATATTAATAGATGATATGAATAATAACGGTAAATTAGATTTAGTTTTAATAAATGGTAATGCCGGAGGTGGGAGTATTCTTGGCTATCAGTTTTGTCAAATTTATACACTTCTAAAAAATAATGGTGATGCTAATTATATATCGGAATTGTTGTTTACTCATGATGCAAAGAATTTACCATATTGGGTAATAAATACTGGGGATCCTCAATTGTTTGATAATAATAATGATGGGCTAATTGATATTAATTCTCCCGGATTGATAGTTAGAAATAATGGAGATAATCTTTTTTCTGTTTCAGGAAATCTAAATGCATTCAGCACAATTATACCGGGAGATTTTAATGGGGATTCAAAATTGGATATATTGGCTCAGATTTTTGGAGTTTCACCATTACTTACACATCTGAATGACGGCACTGGAAACTTCCAGGAATATTTTATTGGTAGTGACAATTTTTATGGTAGAGCTTATGCAACAGGAGATTTTGATAATGACGGAGATCTGGATGTTGCAGGATCATTCACTTCTTCCAAAGTTGCCATCTTACTCAACGGCGACATTCCTCTTCCCGTCGAACTTTCCTCTTTTACTTCAGAGACTGAAACAAACAATATTACTTTAAACTGGACAACTTCTTCTGAAGAGAATAATGCAGGATATGATATAGAAAAAACAATGTTCAATGTTCAATCTTCAATGTTCAATGATAACTGGTCTAAAGCCGGATTTGTCAAAGGCAATGGAACAACTAACAATACAATCAATTATACTTTCACAGATAAAAACCTACAATCCGGAAAATATAAATACAGACTTAAACAAACAGACTTCAACGGAAATTTTAAATACTATGAATTATCAAATGAAGTAACGATCGGAGTCCCTGATAAATTTTATCTGTCACAGAATTATCCGAATCCATTCAACCCAACCTCTAATTTGGGATTTGGAATTTCGAAATTGGGATTTATTTCTTTGAAAGTTTATGATTCCCAGGGAAAGGAAGTAGCGGTTTTAGTAAATGAAAACAAAGCGCCGGGATATTACAATATACAATTTGACGGAAGTAACCTCTCATCAGGAGTTTATTATTACAGACTTGAGTCAAAAGGTTTTGTGCAGACCAAGCGGATGATGCTGCTAAAATAGTTAGTAGTTAGCAGTTAATAGTTAGTAGAATAGTAAGTAGTTTGATGTTATTTAGAACAAACACAGAGTTAGAAATGAATAGTTAAATCTTGAAGGTGTAAGAAAATAGAAGTGTCAGGACATTTTCATCCTGACACTTTTTATATAAGTACTAATTCTTAAACCAATATCCTTCCATATACCATTTAGTTCCTATCTGTTTAAAAGTGATCGGTTGCTGCATGACAGTAGATGTATAAGTCAGTTCTTTTTTACTTTCATTATAAAACGGGGTAATATTTTTGCAAAGTTTCAGATCAGCATAAAGTCTCTCCTGCTCGCTGTTGTCAAATTCAAGCAATGCCTGATTGACACCTCCCATGCTTTTTATATATTCAGGATCGACATACGTTTCCATAAACTCTCCGTAATGACCGCCAAATAGAACATCGATCATATCCTGCATTTGATTTCTAAGCTGTACCGTATAATTACCCATTTCCGGAGAAGCTGTGCATCCTGATATTGTAATAACAGTAAACAATATCAAAACTTTCAGATAAATTGATTTGATAACTTTCATAAGAATAATTATTAAATTTTTATATGAATTAAAAATAACTTTAAGAATATTTTTATTCAAGTTTTGATTTTTGGGGTAAATAAATATAAATTATTCAAAACATAAAACGCAGAGAAGCAGAGAAACAGAAAAAATTTATAATATTTTCTTCTCTGCGACTCTGCTTCTCTGCGTTTAAATATTTTTATGAAAGTAATTACTTACCGTACCAAGCCTGCTTCAGTTTTTTCTGACTATCATTAAGATCTTCACTGACATCTACTTTATAATCATAAGATGTTTTTGTTTCAGTCACAGTTGCTTTAAGTTTAACATTCTCAAAACTACCACCTGCCTGAGGTCTTGCAACTTCAATGACCATTTCATCTCCGACCTTGATCTTGTTTTTCTGAGAGCCGAATATTGTGCGGGCATTCTGATAATTTATTGCTACTCCGTTTACAGATACCAGCTCGTCTCCGATTTTAATTCCCAGATTTTCGACAAACTTATTGCCGGATGTACCTGTGCTCATTATCTTTATTCTATAAGTATCCTGATTGAATCCCATCGCAACGCCTGATATATTAACGGATTCATAAGGTACTTTTTCAACTGTAAAACCGACTTTTGCAAAGATCTCGTCATAAGGGATTTTGCTTGGACCGCCGACATAAGTATCAAGAAATGCTCTGACCTTCGGTGAAGTAAGCGCTTCAATTTCACCAAAGAGTTCATCATCTTTAAATGGATTATTCTGTCCGTATTTTTGAACAAGCGAATTGATAACATCCTGAAGTCCCTGCTGACCGTTTGATTCTTCTCTTATCAGTATATCCAGACTCATTCCTATCAGCGCTCCTTTCATATATACATTCAGATACTGATCTTCATATTCTTCCAAAAGTGCGTTTTTGCTCATATATGTAAAAGGAAGAGTATCAT
>JAGPCH010000281.1 GCA_018058125.1 Ignavibacteria bacterium
GGAAAGTTGATCTTAAGAGTGAAGAGATCAAATCCGTTTCTGACAGTGTGAATTTCAGATATAAAAGGTTAACAGTTGAAAATGATAAAGACTGGATAATACTTTACAAGCCTGATCAGGAGATCTCATTTGAGCAGTTCAACATTAAAAGCAATGAACTGAAAATAAATTTAAGCGGTGAATATGTATTAAATGGAAAAAGCGACCTGAATCTTTCAGGCAAAGATATTCCGGTCCGTGAAATTTATTCTTTGATAAATTCCCTGGACAGCGCACAGGATATTTCAAAAAATCCCTATCCGGTGAAAGGAAATATTGATAACATTGATATTCATTTTGAAGGTGACCCGGAAGATCCGGTAATAAATTTGGAAATAGCCGCCGAAGATCTTTTATATGCCGGTGTGGAAGAAGATATCAGAATGGGGATAATGAAAATAAAACTAGACTATAATGATGAGATTATAAAAGCGGCTATTAATGTCAGCAACGATGAAGAAAAGGGAAAGCTATTGATATCCGGTGATTTCCCATTCAGAAACTTCTTAAGAGATACAGCTTCTGTAAATTCTGAAAACACGGATTTTCAAAACAGGAATATTGATATGAATGTAGATGCCGATAATTTTGAGATTAAATATTTCTTAAAATTAGTTCCTTCCATTCCCGATATAAGCGGTAAATTAAACGGAGATGTAGATGTCTCGGGGACGGCTTCGGCTCCGGATCTTAAAGGCGAGGTAAGCATTGATGAAGGCACGGCTTTCTTTGCTTTGACCGGAATGAATTACAGATACAGATTGAAAACTTCAACGGAAAATTCAAAACTTCTGATAAATAATCTTACTTTATCCAGTACGGATGATGAAGCCAGGCACTTTGACATCTTTGGAAATATTGATTTCAAAGACATGAAAATAAACAGCATAGATCTCAATACTTCCGGAGATATGGTATTTCTTGATGAAAGCGTATCATATAATGAATTGGGTGTTTACGGTTATTTCAGAGGAGGCAGCGGTACTCCGCCGATTTCAATAAAAGGGAATTTGGATAAACTCGACATAACCGGAGAATTTTTAATTACGGATGCTACAATCTCATCAGTACCTTTGGGCGGCTCAGGATACGAAAATAAAATTGATAATTTTACTTACATACTGATCTCTGATACTGTGGAAACTGCAAAGGATTCTATAATCCTTACCCAGGCTTCCGATTATTATAAAATCAATCCATTCGCAAGATATAGATACACTGTTGATAATATGGAAACATCAGCAAAAGATTTTTTAAATCTTGATGTAAAAGTTAAGACACAGAAGAATATGTATGTTTCGATAGATTTTGATAACCTGACAAGAGACAGACTTTACGGAGAGATCAGTGTCGACATAGATCTGAAAACTGACAAGGATGAATACATTGCCCGCGGTGAAGTAAATATTCTGAAAGATTCTTATTACCGGTTTTACAAAGACTTTAAACTAAGGGACAGTAAAATTACTTTTGACGGTCCGATTGATAATCCCGTTCTTGACATACAGGCTGTATATGAAGGCACCAAGACCACTGAACAGTTTGGATCGGTTACCAGTATTCCTGTTAATGTAAAACTGACCATTGAAGGTGAACTTGACGAACCGAAAATAAATCTTAAGCTGATTGAAGACGGTACTGAAATCTCAGGTGATGATTCCCAGGCTGATGCAATTACATTTCTGCTTTTTGGAAAATACAAGAGCGAACTTTCGACATCAGAAAGAACTGCAGTCGCTTCAAGTATCGGTACAAGTATCGGATCATTATATATATCTTCAATAGTTTCCCAGACAGTGAGAAGCGTTTTGCCGTTCATAAAAGACGCGCAGTTCAAATATTCCGAAGGCAGTCTGAATGATACTGAAGTCGAACTCACATCCGAGCTCGGAGATGCGACTATTACTATCGGCGGAAAACTGCTGAAAGAGATCAGAAATTTTGAATTCGAGATCGAATATCCTTTAAATGATTTTCTTAATCTGGATCTGCCTGAAACATTGCTGTTACAGTTTTACAGAGAAGAGGAGAATAATATTGTTTTCGGAAGTTCGGAAACCACTACCAATACCGGATTAAAGATCCTTTACAAAATAAAATATTAGAATGCTTCGCCAATTCCGAAATGCACTACAAATCTGTTTCCAAACAGATTACCGAAATCATTATAAAGCCATCTTTGATTTGCCCCGGTAGCTGGATCGAAAAGTTTGAATCCGAAATCCACTCTGACCGGTCCAAATGGTAAATTATATCTTGCACCAAAACCTACAGCCAGAGCTATCTGATCGAATCTGAAATCTTCGTCAGATAGCCAGACATTTCCATAATCAAAAAAGACTACAGCGGTTATGTTTTTTTTGAAATCCTCCGAGCCGAGAAAAGGTTGTCTTCTGATTTCGAAGCTACCTTCAATTAAAAAGTTACCGCCGTCTGAAGTATTAGAGGTTACACCGTTTGTTTTTGCATTCCAGCCTCTTACGCTGTTACTGCCGCCGCTGTAAAATTTATAGAAAGGCTGAAGAGGCACGACCCTTTCGCCGCTGCCGTATTCAATAATGTCCCCGACCATGAACTTTGAAGCAAAGACTGTTCCGCCCGGAACCCTCGATAAATTATAATATAAATTATTACTCGTAAACAGTTTTAAATATTGAGAATAATAAAGATCCGGTTCAAATGCATTAATTATAAGTTTGGGAATTAATCCGCCGCTGCCAACAGTAATGGAATGAAAGAATCCCCTTGAGGGAGAGAAAACTTTATTTGTATTATCATGAACCAGTGTAGCGCTCAGAATGGAATTAAAAACTGTGAAAGGCTGAATGTCTGAATCCTCTTCTTTGAATCTGACAAACTCTGTTATAAAATCCAGAGAAGTATTTTTGTAAAAAGTTTTTTCAGGGAAAGTCTGCAGATATGATATCAGATTTCCCAGATAATAATTTTTTGTAAGACCTATATTGTAAAATCCTATTGTTATTTTGTCAGTAAGGAAAGACCTGTTGTTGAAAACATTCGGCTGAGTGATTTCCGTTGATAATTCAAACCGGTAGTCGTCAAAGGAATTTATGAGAGCATCCAAAGATAAATTCAAAACCTTCCCTCCTTCCGAAAAATACTTATTCAGATACTGAACTCCGCCTCCGGCATAGAATACATTATCTATGACGATCGCTTTTGCATAAGGACCTATTTCCGTTTTATCATTCAGAATTATTTCGGAA
Organism: Ignavibacteria bacterium; assembly: GCA_018058125.1. Lineage (GTDB taxonomy): Bacteria > Bacteroidota > Ignavibacteria > Tepidaquicellales > Tepidaquicellaceae > JAGPCH01. Next base: position 3,267 of record JAGPCH010000281.1, read on the forward strand.
ATGAAATCGACTTTGTTATTGTTTATCTTATCCGGTTTAATTCTAGCGCTTTGGACAATAGGAACTTTAGTCATATTACCTTCACTTTCCAGTAATTTCTCTTTGCTGTAGATCTCATCCTTCTCATATTCTATTTCCTCTTCGAGAAGTTCTTTATCCACACCATACTTATTATCAGATATGCTGATCCCGGTTTTGCCGAAGTAAAATACGGTATCCGCGCCGGTAAAATTAATATACACGCTAAGTTTATTTGGCGAAACTCCTGCATATCTTTTTATTACTATCCCCGAATCAGGTTTTATCCTCGCATTCATGTATCCGTTATTCTGCAGCATATCCGTGATTTCATTTCCTTGTTGAGATATTTCAGATCTGTCATAATACTGTCCTACAG
>JAGPCH010000282.1 GCA_018058125.1 Ignavibacteria bacterium
TAAATATCTCAGCATAATTATTCCTTTCTAAAGATTTTATTTTCCTTGTGTGAAAATATTTTATTAGTGAGCAGATGTGAAGTGGATTTATGTAAGCGGTTGATTTGTTTTTATGAACGGAATAAAATTATATAAGGAAAACATCTGATCATCAGGCAGTAAATAAATATTATTATCATTCTAATCGAACTCAAAAAATTAAATTGTATGGAAATTATTAAAATGTTTTGCAATATTTGTATGGGTGATATGGGAAAATATAATACAAAAAGGTTTTTAAAAATTATTTCTTACCAGGATTCAGATCAATCTATTCCGTTATGCTTAGCACTATGTATAATCGAAATAATCCTGCCAACCTTACATCCGATCTCAATCTCAATAGACAATACCAAAATAGTTAATAAAACAGTTTTCGGTTATTTATGAGGCAGATATAAAAAGATATTGATTACTGACCGGGATTATAAGGTTTTTCTAATTTAACAATATTTCAGGTGGAGAAATGAAAAAGTGTTATTTGCTCATCCCTTTCTTTTTTATAATAATTTTTAGCAACTCCTATACACAGGATTTTGGAGAGATTCCGGAAGAACTGTTAAAAATGACAAGTCTTGCAGAAGATCCGGAGGAAGATGCTGCAGTTATATTTGATAAATCTTCGATTAAGATAACTAGAGATTTTACACTTGAAATAAAGAGACACATAAGGATTAAGGTCTTTACAGAAGAAGGGAAAAAACAAGCCAATATTGAGTTATTGTTATGGCACGAAGATGAAATTGATGACATCGAAGCAATTTCAATTTCACCTGATGGAAAAGAATTTGAATTGGATAGTGATAATATTTTTACTGAAGAGGGTGAACGAACAAATAAAGTCTCTTTCCCAATTCCCGGTGTTGAAGTTGGGTCAGTTTTTGATTATTCATTTTCAGTCAGATCCGAATACATTTCAAATTTGGAACCATGGTCATTTCAGAATGATATTTATACAAAATATAGTGAAGTGAAAGTCTATCTGCCAAGAGGTTTTGCTTATCAAAGACTAAGCATGAATTTAGAGCATTTTGAACTACAGGAAAACATTGAAGAAATTATGGATAGGGATGACACCAACAAGAAGATATCTGTTTACACTTGGTCGTGCAGCAACTTACCCGGAATTAAAGAAGAACCTTACACAGATAATATTGAGGATAACTTTGCTAAAATGCGATTCGTTCTTGTTGCATTTAAGAATGAATATGTTAGTCTGCAATTTGCAAAAACCTGGGATGATGTTGCGAAACGTATCTTTAAATCTTACGATGATATGATGGAGGATGATGAATGTGAGAGTCTGGTAAAAAATATCATTGAAACTGAATCCGATGATTTCAAAAAAGCTAGTTTAATTTATGACTACGTTCGAACAAAAATTAGAACTACAGAACATAAATCCTTAATGGGGGAATTTTTTAAGGAGCCTGCTCAAGTAATTAAGGATAAATCCGGAAGTTCATCTGAAAAAAGTATGTTACTAATTAATATGTTAAAAAATGCCGGATTGGATGCAAAGCCTGTCTGGATTAGTTCGAGAAAAAACGGAATAATAAGTACAGATTTTTGTGATGGAAGTCAGTTTAACAGAATGATTTGTTTACTGAAAATAAAAACAAAGAATTATTTTCTTTATCCCGTTTCTGTTTACAGTCAATTCGGATGTTTAACACCAGGCCTAGAAGTTTCAAGTGGATTTTTAATAGAAGAGGAGAAAGGCAGCATAATATCGTTAACACCAGAAACAGTTAAAAGTTCAATTAATATAAATACAACTGCAAGTATTAATTTAGAAAAAACCCTTACTGCTAAAACAACAATTAGTTTTAATGGCCACGCTGCACTCGAAGAGTACGATGCTCTGCAAGAGAAGGATACAAGTACCTATGTTAAAGATTATCTTCAAAAGAATTTTGCTGAAGCCAAAATAGATACATTTTATTACGAAAATTTAGATTCTATTTATAAACCTCTGATACTAAACATTTCTTATTCAATACCCAATTATATTGAAGAAACAGAACAGCTAGGATATTTTTCTGTTCCATTTTTTACAGGAATAAAGGCTAACCCATTTACAAGACCAAAAAGAAATAATCCAATTGATTATGAATATGCCGGGTTAAAATCTGAAAATATAAAAATTGAACTACCTGAAAATTACTCAGTTTCACAAATCCCTACGAAAAGAAAAAATTTAATTACCGATCTGGGCTTTAGTCAGACATATGCATCAGGGAAGAATTTTATTGAATGTGTAAGAACTGTAGATCTGAGACGAAGAAGATTGTTGGCTAAAAACTATAGTAGTATAAAATCATTTTATGATGATCTTGTTGGTGCTTCAATGGATCAAGTAGTAATTAGTAAAGAGGTTTCAGGTAACTAAATCCTTCAATTGGAAATTACAATGAAAATGATCATTAAAATATTTTTTGTGTTTTTTTTAATATCGAATCAAAGCGAATTATGTTTTGCACAATTCGATCCAACTGTAAAATTTGATTCTCTGGTGCAAAAAGCTGACGCCATTATTTTAGAGGATAATGTAGAGGTGGAAATCCCTGATAATTCTGGACTTGAATATACAGTTAGCAGAAAAATATTAATAAAAAATAGTAAAGCTGATAAACATTGCAGAGTTGTAGTAAGCGAATCTCATTTTATTGATGTGGAAGATATCGATGCTACTTTAACTGAAATGGATGGTGAGTTGATTAAAGAACTGGATTCTGATGAAATTAAGGAAGAAGAGTATTCTGCTGATGCTTTTTACTCGGGTGATAAGTATAAATATTTTGAAATGCAGCATCATTCATATCCTTTCATTTTCAATTATCAATATAAAGTCAAAATCAAAACGCTACTGATGTGGCCTGATTGGTATCCTCAGAACGATATCCCATCTTATTCTTCCATGTACAAGGTAAATATTAATCCTGAGGTTAAGTTTAGATATTCTAATAAGGGAACCGATATTACTCCAAAAATAAAAACAGAAGATTCGTATCAAGTATATACCTGGAGATTAAAAAATATTCCCACTACATTGGAAGAGGATTTTCTGCCACCTGAACATAGAATTCAAACTGCTGTGTATTTTGATGCTGAGGAGTTTCAGACAGATTCTTATTCCGGTAATACAAGAAGTTGGGAAGGATATTCAAATTGGTTACGAAAATTATATGCTGACAGGTACATGCTTTCTAATGAAGCAATAAAAGAGATACAAGATTTGATAAAGGGTGTTACAGATCGTAAAGAAATAATCAGAATTCTATACAAACATCTTCAGAAAAAAAACAGGTATGTTGCTATTGAAATGGGATTAGCCGGATGGCAGCCGCAGCCGGCAGAACAAGTATATAGAAACAGGTATGGAGATTGCAAAGACTTATCTAATTTTATGACTTCGATGCTGCGTGTGGCCGGAATAAAATCTTTTCCTGCGCATGCTTTAACCCGTAATGAAGGTGTTGTTGATAAAGAGCGGCCATCAAATCAATTTAATCATTGTATTGTTTGTGTGCCGTTAGAAAAGGATACAGTTTGGCTTGAATGTACTTCTACTTATGATGAGATGGATGACATTCCATATAC
>JAGPCH010000283.1 GCA_018058125.1 Ignavibacteria bacterium
CGGATTTGTGAATGCAAGAACTGATGCAGCGTGTTTCAGCAGACCTCCGATAAAGTGTAATGCCATCTCAGTCATTCCCGCATATCCGTCACCTGCAAAAAGAGGCTGACCGTCTTTCCATAAACTTATGTGAGTATGCATGCCGCTACCGTTGTCACCATACATTGGCTTTGGCATAAATGTAGCTGTCTTGCCGACTGACTTAGCGGTATTCTTTACAATATACTTGAACATCTGAAGCTGATCTGCGCAGTCAAGCATCGGACAGTATTTAAAATCTATTTCCTGCTGACCGCCTGTTGCAACTTCGTGATGATGCATCTCGACATCTATTCCGACATTGATAAGATTTTCTACCATCAGACTTCTGAGATCATTTGTAGAGTCAGATGGCGGAACAGGTGAGTAACCTTCTTTTAATCTGATCTTATGTCCGAGATTCATTTCCTTTTCACTTCCGGTATTCCAGAAACCTTCTGTGGAATCGATCCTGTACCAGCTTGAATATTCATTTATATTATAAGCAACATGATCAAGCACAAAGAACTCTGCTTCGGGTCCGAAGAAAGCTGTGTCAGCAATTCCTGTCGAACGAAGATACTCAACCGCTTTTCTGCAGATGTTTCTCGGATCGTTTGCATAATTATTTTTTGATTCGGGTTCGTAAATATTACAGATCATGTTCATTGTCTTTGTCGTCATGAACGGGTCAATGTTAGCTGTGGCAGGATCCGGTAATGCAAGCATATCAGATTCGTTAATATTTTTCCATCCTCTGATTGATGAACCGTCAAATCCTATACCTTCATAGAATGTTGATTCGGAAAGTTTATTTACCGGGATTGATAAATGCTGCCATGAACCCGGAAGATCCGTGAATCTCAGATCAATCATTTTCACTTCTTTTTCTTTTATAAGCTTGAATACATCATTGATGAGTTTAAGCTTTTCTTTCTGTTCCTCGATCGTTGTTTTTTCTGACATTATTCTGATTTTTGATTTTTGATATTAGATTTTTGATTTACTTTTTTATAAATACTTTCAACTTTCAACTTTTAACTTTTAACTTTCAACTTTTAACTTTTAACTTTTAACTATATCCACATCTATCTCCATCGTCTCCTTATGCGTTGACAAAACTATATTCGTCTTTGTTGACTTCACACCGGGCCAGCTTTGGATCTTTGCAAGGAGTTTTTCCAGCGAAGTTGTGTTCTCTGTTCTGATCTTAAGAATATGTGAGCCATCACCGGTTATAGAATGACATTCAAGAATATCTTTTGTAACAATGCTGTTGTCAATAATTTGTTTATAATATTTCGATGATTCGCTGACGACGAAGATGAAACAGGTAATATCATGTTTCAGCTTTTTGTGATTTAATACTGTGTTGTATGAAAGTATATATCCGTGTGATTCGAGTCTTGAAATCCTGTCAGCAGTTGACGGAAGCGAGAGACCAACGATCTCAGCCAGTTCATTCTTTTTAATATGAGAATTTTTCTGCAGTTCGCTGAGTATCTTAATATCTATCTGATCTAATTTAATATTAATATTAAGATCTTCGTTATTTTTTATCTGATTGGAAATGCCTTATTATTTTAGGTATTTATAAAAATTTTCCTTACAAAATAAGGCTAATAACTCTTTGAAGCAAGTAACTTTTTGGTTTCTCTGAAAAAAATTATAATTGAATTGCTATAAATCCTATTCAAATTTAAATTAAACATCTGACGTTGTAAGTAACGGGGTTGTTGTTGGTGACAAAAAATTAGCAAGAAGATTTTAATTAATTTCAAGATAAAACAAGCAAACTTTTTGAAAGATCAACAACGGCTCAGAAAATTCTAAATGAAATGAAATATATTAATATTGAACCTATCATAAATAATGTTTTAGAAATTAAATCCGAAGGAGATTCGTGGGATCTTCGGAATGACGCGGACTTTATGGAGGTTTGTTACAATGTTATAGAAAAATCAGCTACCCTTATCTGGAAATTTCCAAGTGATTGGTATATAAAGGAGTATAAAAAAAAGCCTCAAAAAGTTTTATTAAAATTAATTTTTGAAACAGTTGAGTTTTTTGAAGTAGATTCAAGTGATATTTATGGTTTGAAATCAGATATTATTGTTATTGAGGGTGTTAACAATTATTATGAGAAAAAAGATGGGTCATTTGAAAATAATAATTTCATAACATTTGAATTTGGAAACGGATTAAAGATAATTTTAAAATCCGAGATGTTACGATTTAAGATTGATTTAATATAAATAAAGATATGTATCCTCTTATAAAAATAATTATCGAGTACTTATTGGTGACTAAAACGGCTCAAAGTAATCTATAGGTTTCCTCAGAGTTTTATTTATTGAATTGCTATAAATCCCATTCAAAATTAAATTGTCCAAACCATCCGCCTTGGCGGAAACCAATTAATCAAACCAAACCAAAATGAATATATACAGAATAATGCTCGCCAACGCTCTTGTACTAATAGTACTTGGTATTTACGGATACATATCATCAGGCAGCGCAACTGCTCTGATCGCTCCTGCAATAGGTGTAATACTAGCTGCTCTTGCTTTTCCCGTAAAAAATGAAAACAAAACAGCAGCCCATATTGCTGTCGGACTGACACTTATCTCAGCAATAATGTTTTTCGTCATAGGATTCAAAAGAGATAATATGATTGTCGTTGTAATGGCGATACTTACAACATTGGCTTTGTTTATGTATATAATGGATTTTAAAAGAAGGAAGCAGGAGAGAGAAGGGGCTAACTAAGAAGTTGTTTTGGTTCTTTACGTATAAGAGGAGTTTTATCGAAGTCAATATGGGATATTAGTATCAGGCAAATGTATTAAACTAACCTCTCCATTCATTTGCTTTATGCTGTAATTCTACTGAAGTATAATGAGGTTTTAATTCTTTTAATGCTCCCCTCAAGTTTAACTTCATTTTTCTATCACCAGTATTTTTCTAAGAAGATATTATCTTTTCAATAAACTCATCTACTGAATCCAAATCTTTTGGAGAAACTCTTTCTAATTTTTCTTTTACTAATTCTAATTTTGTCATAACAGTATTTTTTAAAGCTAACTATATTAAATAAATTATCTATAACAAAAAGACGTTTCTAAAACGTCTTTTTTATTAAGTTCAATTTATTTTTCAACTATCAACTATCAATTATCAATTATCAACTTTATACTTTCCCAATATCCTTCTTTCCAAAAAGACCGGTCGGCTTTACAAGTAATATTATGATAAGTATCGCAAAGGCAATCGCGTCTCTGTAGGTAGGTGAGAAATAACCCACTGTGAAAGTTTCGACAAGTCCTATAATTATGCCACCAACTGCAGCTCCGGGGAAGTTTCCTATTCCGCCGAGAACGGCAGCAATAAATGCCTTTAGTCCCGGTAGAAGTCCCATCAGCGGATCGATGCTGGGATAATTAATACTGTAAAGAATTCCCGCAGCTCCCGCAAGTGAAGAACCGATTATAAAAGTAAATGAGATCACATTGTTAATATTGATACCCATCAGAGAAGCAGCTGTTAAATTATTGGAAACAGCCCTGATGGCAGTTCCCATTTTTGTATTCATGACAATGAATCTCAAGGCAAGCATTAA
>JAGPCH010000284.1 GCA_018058125.1 Ignavibacteria bacterium
GTATAAAGTATTAGGTATTAGGTATTAGGTATAAAGTAATTTAAAAAAAATTTCCAATCGATGTTGTTTTAAAGGATTTACATAAAAATATTATAAAATAAGTGAACAAATCAGTTAAAATTTTGGTCACTAACGATTTCAATTGACTCTGCGGCGATTAGATTTTAGTTTTTGAAAAATTTTAATTTAATGTCTCCCAATCCCGTTAGGGATTGCGTGTTTTTTGCCATTTATATTAGATTTTTGTTATTTAATTAGTTTAGGATTACAGTAGCGAGAAATAGTATTCAACTTAAGACATAAGAGAAAAGGATCTCCGGTTAAATCATTCGGGAGAGACAGTTTTTACTTATGCGCTTCTACAAGCAAGCGGAGAATGTTGGTGACCAAAAAATTTGCAGGGACTGTTTATAGATTTACCAAATTCTTCATGCAAATTTTTTGGAACACCAACATTGGCTCAAATTATCAATTATCAACTATCAATTATCAACTATCAATTATCAATTATCAACTATCTCTTTAAATTTCATATCCATCTTACTATATTACACAAAACAAAAACCGGTAAATGAAAAACAAACTTACGCTATTAGTACTGGCGGTACTTTTCTGCAATACTTTTTACAATTCGGATTCATATTCACAGGACACGGCAAAAATAATGGGATACAATCTTCTTAACTATAATACAAACGAAGATCGGAATGTATATTTCAAGAAGACCATGGCGTATACCAGTCCTGATGTACTTGGAGTGTGTGAGATCATTTCTCAGGCAGGCGTTGATGAATTCCTCTCAAATGTATTGAATGCTGACTCGGCGGGATTATATTCTGCAGGAACTTTCATCGACGGTCCGGATACAGATAATGCTATATTTTATAAGACATCCAAATTTACTTTCATAAGCAATGTTCCTGTTGTCACGACTCTAAGAAATATCAGTTTGTTTACTTTAAAACATATACTTTCGAATGATACTATAAGAATATTTGTCTGCCATCTGAAAGCAAGCACGGGTTCGGATAATGAAGCTCAGAGATTATCGGAAGTAAATGCAGTAAGAACAGTTACTAACTCATTTCCTTCTGGCACAGAATTTTTAATTACAGGTGATTTTAATATTTATAGTGCTAATGAATCTGCATATCTTAGAATGCTTCAGGTCGATGCGGGGACGGACGGACAATTCATTGACAATTATTCTTTACCGGGCACATGGAATCAGTCTTCTTATTCGCAGTATCATTCCCAGTCCACGAGAGTAAGACAATTCGGCGGAGGAGCTACCGGCGGCATGGATGACAGATTTGATTTTGTTTTAAACTCCTCAGCGATCATACAGGAAGGAAGGATCAAATATATTCCGAATTCTCTGAAACCCTTTGGTAATGACGGAAATCATTACAATGACAGCATTAATCAGCGTCCGAATACAGCCGTTCCGGACAGCATAGCAGACGCGCTTGCTTATAGTTCGGATCACCTGCCTGTTATTGCTTTATATAAATTCGATCAGCATCCAAGTTCTATCAGCAGCTTTAATACTGTCAATCCCGAAGGATTCAGTCTTTCACAAAATTATCCAAATCCATTTAATCCGAATACTGTGATAAAATACACTTTATCGAAAACAAACAATGTACAGTTGAAGATATATAATACGCGCGGGATAATGATTAAGGAACTTGTAAACGAACGTCAGTTGTCAGGAGATCATTCTTACAATTTTAATGCAACCGTATATCCGAGCGGAGTTTATTATTATAAACTTACAGTGAACGGCTCAACGGAGACGAAGGCGATGATGCTTGTTAAATAGATAGTATAGTGTATTGGGTAGTGGGTATTGGGTAGTTAATTGGTTAATTTTGTTGATTGGTTGATTGGTTGATTGGTCAATTGGTTAATTGGTCAAATGAGTACCTGAAATTTGATAGCGCTTACTTTTGTTCTTAATACCGGCAATAAAGCGCCGTTTTATCTGCATTTTAATTGTCTTGATTAAACTTCCTATTAAAAATATTTTTATCGAAACAAAGCACAGATCTTGAAACACATTAAATACGTTCCGGTTTTATTAATAACATTCGTAATACTTTCTTCAGTCTTACAGCCGGGTTGCAGCTATATCACACACAAAACATATTCTACTGAAAACACGCCTGACTCCGGCAGCATTATCGTACCTGATCCGAATTATAACGTTACGCTTGATTTTAATTATCAGGATTTTGTCTCATATTTCTATATGGGAAACAGAGTGGAAAATTTTACCGCATATTTCAATACATTTTACAGATCACAGGAAGATTTCGATGATGCTTATGATGAATACCGTTCAACTATCATTTCTCAATATAATAAACGGCTGGATTCTCTTGGAATTGTTGTGCCTATAAACGCAAGCGTAAAAGATAAACTCGATAAGGCAATTGAAAGAAGTTCGAAGATAATTCAGTTCAGCAAAAACAGCAAATACATTGATGAAGCTGTGCTCATTATCGGCAAGTCTTATTATTTTCAGGGGCTTTATTTTAAAGCCGAAAGGACATTCAATGAATTTTTATCCAAGTTTTCAAGCAGCCCGCTTGCAGATGATGCAATTCTGTTTCTAGGGCAGACAAAACTCCGTTTAGGCAAAAAAGAAGAAGGCGAGAAAATATTCAAATCACTTTCCAAAGATGCAGATGATCTGGTTGTAAAATCGCTTGCATTCAGAAACCTGGGTATCCTGGCATTTAACCGTGGTAATTATCAGGAAGCTGTTGACTATTTTGAAAGTTCGATCAAGTTTGCTGTAAGTGATGAAAGAAAAGCCGAAGAACAATTTATCCTCTCCAAGATTCTCTCAGTATATAAACCCGAACTTGCGGCTGCGAGCTATAAGAAAGTTCTTGACTATACATCAGATTTCGATCTGAAATTTTATTCAAGATTAAATTATGCGAAAAGTCTCGTTTACAATAAATCATACAGTAAAGCGGATGAAGAACTCGATGATGTGAGAAATAAATACCGCGAAGAAATTGTTTTCACCCAGCTTATAGATCTTGAGATGGCAAACAGCTTTTATGCTCAGGGTAAAATTCCGGAGGCTCTTGATAAATATTATGAAGTAATTGTTAAATATCCCAATACTCCGGTTTCGTCGGATGCTTACTATTTTCTCGGAAAGCATGAGGAAGATGTTAATAAAAGTTATCTTAATGCTTATGTGAATTATAAAAAGGCAACTGAAGAAAATATCAATTCAGATTACATCAGAGAAAGCGAAGCTAAAACTAAAACTTTTGAACAATATTTTGCTCTTGAGGGTGAGATTAAAGATTCTTCGAAAGTAGATATTCCGACTGTTAATGCTGACGTCGAAAAATACAGGATGAAATATAATGAAGAAAGGGGAGTTGAAACCCTGGAACAAAACACTAAGAATTCAGATAATTCAGGTGAAGATGACAGAAGAAATGAAAACAACAATCCTGACGGTATCAGGAATGACGGAGATGGAAAACCCGGCGGCGTAAAAGAAATATTTATTTCTCATAAAGATGATTCACTCGAAAGACCGGAGCGATCTCCCGATGAAGATATGAAGATCCCTGAAAATGAAGGAATTCCGGAACA
>JAGPCH010000285.1 GCA_018058125.1 Ignavibacteria bacterium
ATTTACAAAACTTCCCATGTCCCTGTCTCTTACATTCAAAAATACAACCGATCTTAACAATGCATCTTCTGATGAGATCATCGGTGGTCCGGCTGTAATGTTAATATCAACAAGTTCTCCAAGCGGCACCTGTGATTTTCCTGAGTTTCCCGCCATCGAACTACCGGGTATTGTTACCCAAACTTTTTTCAATGCTTCCGTATCCATTCTGAAATCTTTCATATATCTGACTCTGATCGGGAATCTCCTTCTGCCTTCGACAGTCGTACCAATGTTCTCACCGCCAATGGCAGTCTCTATTACATCCTGTACGTCACCAACATTCATTCCGTATCTTGAAATCGCTTCACGGTTTATATCTATATCAATGTAAGATCCGCCCTGAGTTCTTTCCGCATATACATCAGCTGCTCCCGGAATATTTTTTACCAGTTCTTCAGCTTCAATTGCAAGTCTCTCAAGTGTATCAAGATTCTCTCCGAATATTTTTATGCCGAGATCAGTCCTGATACCGGTTGCAAGCATGTTTATTCTGTTGATGATAGGCTGAGTCCATCCGTTGCTGACTCCGGGTATCTGCATCTTTGAGTTTAGCTCTTTCACTATATCTGCTTTCGTCATTCCTTCACGCCATTCGGATTTATCTTTTAAAATAATAATCGACTCTATCATGCTTACAGGCGCGGGATCTGTCGGTGTATCGGCTCTGCCTACTTTTCCCAGCACTGTCTCAACTTCCGGTACACTTTTGATTATCGCATCCTGAACCTGCACGATCCTTTTTGCTTCTGTCATAGAAACATTCGGCAGCATTGTCGGCATGAATAACAAACTTCCTTCATCAAGCGGCGGCATAAACTCACTGCCTGTATTCATTATTAATGGAATTGTTATCAGCAACGCTACAACATTAATTCCCAAAGTAGTCTTGCGGTATTTTAATGCTAATCTTAAAACCGGATCATATAATCTGCTGAAAAATCTTGAAACAGGATTCTGTTCTTCCTTAAAAAATTTTCCTTTCATGAAAAATGTCATCAGCACAGGGACAAGCGTGATAGTAATGAGCGCGGAACCGGCAATCGCAAATGTCTTTGTGAATGCCAAAGGATGAAACAATTTTCCTTCCTGTCCTTCCAGCATAAACACCGGAAGAAATGATATAACTATTATTGCCTCTGAAAAAAATATCGCCCTGCCAACCTGCTTAGCCGAGCGGGCTGAAATTTCTTTATAATCTACCTTGAGTCCTTTCTCCTGAGCAATAGCAATATTTCTATATGCATTTTCTACCATTACTATCGAAGCATCCACAAGAATTCCAATCGAAATAATGAGACCTCCCAGACTCATTATGTTTGATGTTATTCCGAATTGCTTCATAAGAATAAATGATATCAGTATTGCTACAGGAATCTCAATGAGTATTCTGATAGCACTCCTTACATGGAATAAGAAAATAAGTACTATCAAACTTACGATTATTGCTTCTTCAATTATTGCATCCCGAAGTGTATGAATGGCTTTTGTTATAAGATCGCTTCTGTCATATGATGTCATGACCTCTATTCCTTCCGGCAATCCTTTTTCAAGTTCGGATAATCTTTCTTTCACTCTGTCTATGACTGTCTGCGCATTCTCGCCGTATCTCATTACGATTATTCCTCCGACCACTTCACCTTCACCGTTAAAATCAAGCATCCCTCTTCTGATATCTCCGCCTATCTGAACTGTCGCTACATCTTTTATCTTTACCGGATTTCCATTTGATACCGTCTTCAATGTGATCTCTTCAATATCACTCACATCGGTAATATATCCTTTTCCTCTTACAAAGTATTCTATGTCAGAAGATTCAATATTCCTCCCGCCGACATCTTTATTACTTCTCTGCACTGCCATTACAATTTCATTTATACCAATACCATAAGCAGATAGTCGATTCGGATCAACATCGATCTGATACTGTTTAACAAATCCGCCTACTGATGCAACTTCTGCAACTCCCTCGACCGACTGCAAACCTAACTTCAGATAATAATCCTGTAATGCACGAAGTTCTCCAAGGTCATATTTATCACTCATAAGATGATACCAGTAAACATGACCGACTCCTGTTCCGTCAGGACCAATCACCGGATTTACACCTTCCGGCAATGAAGACTGTACCTGCGCAAGCTTCTCAAGCACACGGGTCCGAGCCCAGTAAATATCAGCCTTGTCTTCGAAGATTACATATATAAAACTCATGCCAAACATTGACTGACTTCTGACAGCTTTTACTTTGGGCATTCCCTGAAGTGAAGTTGTAAGCGGATAGGTGATCTGATCTTCTATGATCTGAGGACTTCTTCCCTGCCATTCTGTCCAGATAATAACCTGATTTTCAGATAGATCAGGTATAGCATCTACAGGTGTATTCATCATTGAATAAATTCCGTAACCTATAACACCCAGATAAATGATAAGTATTATAAACCGGTTGTTAACTGAAAAATCTATTACTTTTTCTATCATAATAATTTACTTAATTTCGATTTTAAATTTTATGATCGGAACTGTCAACCGGTTTACTTTACTCTTTAAATATTTTACAGAGTAAATCCGAGTATCAATCTTACAAGATTTCTTTCCTGTTCATCAAGCACCAAAACACTTGTCGGATCATTTACCGAACGCTGAATAGCCGGTAACTGCGGAAGATAAGTGCATGCCATAAACCATCCTTCACTTCTGTAACTAAAATTCGGACCAGCATAAAAGGATGAAAAAATAGATCCTTGTCCGTTTGGATATTCAGTATGACTTCTTGCTTCAATACCTACCGAAAAATCTGATGAAACATCATAAGCCAGTCCAAGATCAAATTCCATTTCAAACTTCTTGGATGTTGGTGTAGGTGACGGATTATATTCCCATTCATATTCACCTACTGCATTAAATGCAATCAAAAACTTTTTTGAAATTTGTTTGTCGGCAATTAATTTTGCTTCAAGTTTTATCTCATCAGTATTTAATCCAAGTTCTAAATATGGAGCAAAACCAATTCCGTCTCTATACTTATTCAATACCTGATATTTCCATTCTGATGAAATTCCTTTAAATTCAAATTTTGTATCATAAGCACCGGTAGTACTGTTTGCCTGTGTAACGTTTTTTGTATTCAGATAAAATGCCGTCTGAAGTTTGTTTGTCAATCCGACTTCATACTCAAGTCTATTCTCAAATACTGAGTAGAAAGTTTCTCTGCTTCCTTTATATGTAGTCCATATTTCCAGATCTTTTTCATTCTTTGCAAGTGTTGAGGATTCGTATGTGTAGGTAAATCTTCTGTCATCAGAATATGATATGTCAGAAATTAAAAAAATGAATAGTACGGCTAAAATTTTTCTCATTGTTTAGATTTAATTTTTAAAGCCGTTAATATAGTCATTTTTGTTATATATATTAAGTCTTAATAAGAATTATTTCATTTTAATGTATCAGCAACATTACAACTGCCATCAATACCATCAGAAGATCTTCAACAATCGTTATCGTACTCATTGGTAAATTAAATACCGTTCCAAGGCATGCACACTGAATTGTTCTTTTCTGCATAACACTTTGTATGACTCCTATACTGC
>JAGPCH010000286.1 GCA_018058125.1 Ignavibacteria bacterium
ATGATCTTCCTGATTTGCACTTGTCGGAATTGAATCAACCGAAGCAGGATGACACAGTACTTTATTCTCACTTACTAAAGACGCTGCTGTGTACTGAACAATCATTAGTCCTGAGTTAAGACCGGCTTTTTCTTCATCTACCAAAAATCTCGGCAGACCGCTCAGACTGCCGTCAACAAGTCTTGCTGTTCTTCTTTCGCTTATGCTTCCGAGTTCGCTGATGGCTATAGCAAGAAAGTCTGCTGCTAATGCCAAAGGCTCACCGTGAAAATTTCCGCCGGCAATGAATTCTTCCCCTTCAGTAAATATCAAAGGATTATCCGTCACGGAATTGATCTCAATCTCGAGTACGCTTTTGCAATAATTTATAGTATCTTTCACCGCTCCATGAACCTGCGGCATGCATCTCAGCGAATATGCATCCTGTACCTTACCGCAGTTTCTGTGTGAATCCAGTATCTGACTGCCGTTTAATAATTTTCTCAGATTTTTAGCAGTGGCTGTCTGACCTTTATGAGGTCTGACTTTCTGAAGCTTATCCGAAAATGCTTTCACGCTTCCGCGCATTGCATCGAGTGACATGCTGCCGGAAACATCAGCGACTTTTGATAAATATACCGCATCATAGATCGCCTTGCAAAGATATGCTGACATCATTTGCGTACCGTTTATAAGCGCAAGACCTTCTTTTGCCGAAAGCTTTATTGGTATGATCTTTTTCTTTTTTAAAGCCGAAATGCTGTCGGTAACTTCGCCGTCGCATTTACAATGACCTTCGCCAATGACTGTGAGCGCAAGGTGTGAGA
The DNA here is from genome assembly GCA_018058125.1 of Ignavibacteria bacterium. Lineage (GTDB taxonomy): Bacteria > Bacteroidota > Ignavibacteria > Tepidaquicellales > Tepidaquicellaceae > JAGPCH01. Next base: position 807 of record JAGPCH010000286.1, read on the forward strand.
GCGGAGACAGATCTCCCGAACTCCCGACTGAACCCTGTGAAGGTATCAATGGTACGATTCCGGAATTGAATATTTTTATAAGGTGCTGTAATAACTCAACTCTGATTCCCGAATATCCTGAAGCCAGTGAATTTATTCGGAATAAAAGCATCAGTCTGACAATATAATCCGGTATGAACTTCCCGACACCTGCCGCATGAGAAAGTATAAGATTTCTTTGAAGATCATGCAGATCCTTGCCCGGTATTTTCACATCTTTAAATTCTCCGAAACCTGTAGTGATTCCGTAAATGATCTCATCATTGCATATCCATTTCTCAACGAGCTTTCTCGAAGCTTTGACTTTTTTCTCGGAAGACTTGCTTAATGAGATCTTCCTGTTACTTATAGCTATCTGAATTGAATTTTCTACGGTAAGATTATTTCCCGTAATAGAAAAGGTTGTTTTTTGCATTTGTAAATATACAAATGTAGTGAGGAATTATAAAGATAGAAAATAAAATGAATTTATATTTGTTTCTTTACACCCAAATAATTTGTCAATCCCGCAATCTTAAGTCCCTCCTTTGATTTCAAACAAAATTATCAGATGTGTTGTTTTTTTTCTGACTTGGGGGATGAATTTCAATTCAAACACTTATTCATACATTATAAAGTCTAATTGAAAGCACAAAATTGTAATTCCCTCCCAACTGCAATTGAAATCTTTAAAGACAGAATGATTTTCGTACAGTCGAGAGCGGGTATCCGGAATCTTCACGAAAGAATAACTTTTTATAGTAATCCAATTTATATAAATCAAGCTTTCAATATAATTATCCCCGGATTTCATAAAATAAGTATTTCTATCCTGAATTATTTTTTTAATCAATTTTGCATAATATTTATATAAATTTTAAAATTGATTTGTGCCGGGACATTACTGGATTCCTGCTCTAGCCTGCAATAAACTTTCCTAAGCCTTCTGGTTTATAGAATTGCAGCCGGACGGGAATGACTAAGGTGTTTTGATGATTTATTTATCAGCTGAAATTCAAGCACTGCTGTAGATATGACTTTTCGGATTTGTTCAGCATATAATCAGAAACGCAAAAGAGTGTATATGAAAATGCAGAACTTATATCTGAAATTGCAGAGTCTGTAACTGAAAATGTGGACTATTACTTATATATGCCGGATTAATACTGAGAAATGACCGATGGATATACAGAAATGCCGAAAGAATATTTGTTATCGGCGGATCAATATTAATAAAAGCAGGAACAATATTTAAGAATATCTGATCTGTATTTTGTATAATAAAGTAAAACCCGGAAATGAAAAAATGTAATTCTGAAAAGGTCTCGGGATTAATAAAATGTTATTTTTTTACGGAACCATTTCGGAAAACCGTTGTATGATCATTTAATTTATTTAACTAAACAAGCGGAGGTTAAAAATGTTTAACAGATCAAAAAACAATCAGGAAGTATTTCAGGCAATATCAGATAAAATGAAATACGGAGCTCCGGAGTTAATTCAAAGTTACAGAAAGTTTTTATTGAAAGGATTACTGACCGGAGTAACAGTTGCAGCGGTGATGTCTTTTTCAGCTCTTCAATACATTCTAAAAGCCGGTGAGAAATCCGGAAAGGAAATTATGCCGCCGGAAAGAATTTTCCATATTTCCGAAACTGAAGTGGATGTAAAGACACCGGTAAAAGAGGTCGAGCAGATAGTTTCCGAGAGTATTCCTTTAAAGGATCTCTCGGCATTGACACCTGAGCCGGTTGCAAAAAATAATGTAGAAGAAGATGTTACTTTAAAGAATCAGGGCGAACTTGAGGATGTGAAACTTCCTGTATCATCAAAGGGAACGGAAGACATTTCACAAGTTACACCGGATCATTCGGGTACAATAAATAATATAAAAGTAGAAGAGAATATTGAAACCGTAAAAGAACCGCCAAGCAAACCACTGGAGCAGTTTGAAGTTGAGAAAGCTCCTTCTGCAATTAATTTAGGATCTATTCAGTCATCAATGAAATATCCTGAGATGGCAAGAATTACAGGCAGAGAAGGAAGAGTGGTAGTAAGACTGCTGATCGGCAAAGACGGTTCCGTAGAAAAGATCGGTAAAATATCCGGACCGGATGAATTTCGTGATGAAGTTTCGGATAAAGTAATGGATCTGAGATTTACACCGGCATTACAAAAAAATGAAGCTGTTAAGTGCTGGGTAAGCGTGCCGTTTAGCTTTAAACTTGATTAATTGAAGAAGTGACTTAAATAAAATATAAACCCCACTTTTAAAAATAAGAGAGCTGTGATTTTTTGCAGCTCTTTTTTTGCCTCAAAGACTTTAAGTCTCTGAGTCCAAAGATTTAATGTTCTTACTGAATATAAGCCTAAACGAAATAACATAGAATGATTGATATTAATCTTACATATACTTAAAAATTTATTTTCTGAATTTGTAAATTACACATAACGATAATTATATTAGTTTATATAAATATCAGCATTGTTGAAATTTAATTTCTAAAGAAAACATTTTTTCTTTGAGCCTTGGAGTATTTGAGGTAGAAACGCTAATTAAAAGTATAATTTTTCACTGAATCTGAAATATTTTTAAGTTATTTTGCACAGATGAATGACCCCAACTGTATATTTTGCAAAGTAGTGAAAGGAGATATCCCTTCTTATAAGATCTATGAGGATGAAAAATTCATAGCCATTCTTGATCTTTGTCCGAATACGAAAGGGATGACGCTTATTCTGACTAAAGATCATTATGATTCTTATGCAGTTGATATGGATGATGA
>JAGPCH010000287.1 GCA_018058125.1 Ignavibacteria bacterium
CGTTTACTCAGATAATAATGCCATAAAAAATAAACTGCAAGCGATCGTAGCGGTCTCCATTTTTCAGCATAAAGTAAAATCCCGGTCTTGGTTTTTGCACCTGTCAGTTCTTTAATTGTATTTACAACAGCTATATCTCCAATCGGAAAAATATCTTTTGCCTGAAGACAAAACATCAAATAAATATCTGCGGTCCAGTCACCTATTCCATTAATACTTATTAACTGCTTTCTTACTTCTGCCTCATCCTGTCCGGAAAATTTGCCCGGATCAATATCACCATTTATTATTGCCATTGATAATGCCCGAAGATATTTTGCTTTTTGTCGGGTGATCTGACATTCTCTCATTTCTTCATCATTCAGCTTAAGAATATTAACAGGAGAAAATTTATTCAAAAAATTATTCAGCTTATTAAAATGCGCTTTGGCAGATGAAAGACTTACCTGCTGACCAATTATGATTTGTGAAAGCGAAATAAATCCCTGAGGTTTTGACCAGTCAGGCGGCGCACCGTATAATTCGTATATAAATGCAAATATTTTATCTCTGCTTAATAATTGATTAATATCTTTTCTGTTTACGATATTTTCATTGTTTTTTTTTATCACAAAGATATTTTAGCTGAACAGGTTGTACTATCCGCAGATCTATGACAGTGAAAGATTTAAATCAATCAAGTACATTCTCCGGTGTCAGTATTTTTGTAAACTCCTTTAATATCTGAAATGCCTGCGCATCCGACATGGGATCTTCAGATTGTGTTGTGAAAATAATCACAGTAATTTCTTTGGAAGGCAGATAACCGAATGCTCCGCTATATCCGTTAAAACTTGGATTCTGAATATACCAGCCGTTCATGACTCCAAAACCCGATGCAAAATATTTTTCCTTATTTACATTGATATCTGGCGGACTGACAAGCTGTTTAAAGGATTCCGGGGTTAAGAGACTTCCCGTTCCGAACACTCTAGCCCATTTTGCAAGATCATATATGTTTGAATAAATGGTTCCGGATTCTCTTGTCCAGCTTGGATTCCAGAATGTCGCATCTTCGTAGATTCCGCGATCTGAACTGTAGGCATGCAGTACAGGATAAGGCAGATCAGTATTAAATGAATATCCGGTATGCTTCAGATCAAGTTTTGTGAAAATGTATTCTTCATAAAGTTCGGCAAGTGTTTTACCCGTCGCCTTTTCCAGAACTTCTCCAAGTATTGTAAACTCGGTATGTGAATACTTCTGATCCGTTCCCGGAGGGAAATTCATTATGCCGTCTTTCACAGAATAACTGATGATCTCATCTCTGCTGAAATTTCGAAAAGGTTCTCTTACTACAAGATCTATGAAATCCTTATCATAAACATAATCTTTATAACCTGCCGTATTTTTGATAAGCATAGCCGGCGTAACTTTGTCCGATGAAAGCAGATCAGGAAGCCATCTCGAAATTTTTTCATTAATATCAATCAATCCTTTATCAGAAAGTATCATCAGCAATGTACCGAAAAATGTTTCGGATATTCCCCCTGCCCTAAGATGCATACTCGCATCTGCCGGAACGGATGTCATTGATTCGCCAAACGCTATAGTAATTATTTCCTCATCACCTTTGCGGACAGTGGCAATGAGGGATCTCACTTTGCTTTTCTCCTGCAAATCCCGGAGAATGGATTCAATGGAATCTTTTAAAATTATTTCCTGAGCGGAAACTAATGAAGTGTTTATTACTGATATCAGAATAAACAAGAAAACTATATGAAGTCTTTTCATGAGAGTTTTAGATTTTCTGTATTCAGATTTTATTTTAGTGAATTTATTGGAATGATTTTGACAGACAAAATATTTTATCAATTTTTGCTCTGTAATTATCAATTATCAATTATCAATTATCAATTATCAATTATCAAAATCCACGGAGAACTTTAAAATGCCGCCCAAACCGTTCTTAACGATTTTCAAAAGAGTTTTAAGCCTGATGTCACTTCCGTTATTTTCAATTCTCGAGATGTAATGTTTCGTTGTTCCGGACTTAATTGCAAGAGCTTCCTGCGTCAGATTCTTAAAAAGTCTTGCTTCTCTGATCATATTACCGAGGTTAAATGATTCTATTTCCATTACGCGCTTAACATGTTCAACCGGTAATTTTTTCCTGACTTCAGTCTTGTTTTTTAAAACTTTCGAGGATTTGTTTATTCCCTTTTTTGGAATTGCTTTAGCAACACTGCTTTTTTTCAAACTATGATATGATGCATGGTTTACCTTTCATTTTAGATTATAAAATAGAAAAACTGATAAATCAAAAAAATGTGTTTTCATAAGATGCAGACGATGATCATTTATTTTTGTAAATTTAGCCTAAAACATTTCAAATTAAAAGTACGCATTATTTAAGTCTTTATTAATTGTATATATAAATTGATTTGATGATACAATAAATATTCATATTATATAAATCTTAAAAGATTACACTTTTTTACTCTCTCCCATTTGATTGAAAGATAAGATCATCAGTTTTAATTTTCGCTTTTTCATGAACAGAATGATTATTGTCTGGCATGTTATAAAGTGATGCATAAGGTTCGTCAAAGGACCTATCCAGATTTCTGGGATTATTAAGAAACATGGATAATCCCATGTTTGCCTGACCTATATATCCGTTTCGGTTCACACTGTCAAGATTTTTATGTGCTGTGATCGCCCAGCATGTCGAACTCCCCTGTTTTGCTATATCCACACTCCATCTTAAAAAAACCTGCCATAGTCTGAACCAGTATACTCCGTATTTATCTGTAATGTATTCTTCATTCCTCATCCAGTTATGATACCAGCTGTGAATTGTATGTGAATAATGTATCCCTATGTTTTCAATATGGCCGACTTCAAAATTTGCCTTTTGAAGTGAATTTACGAGAAATTTCAAAGGTAAGGATGCATCTGCGCCGCTGAAAATATATTCATTCATAAATAATCCCCAGATCAGATCCTGCCAGTGCTCGCCTTTTTGAAAGACACCGGGATTAGCTCTGAGTCCTGCCTGCTGAAGATAAAACATTCCGTCATCTTCAAGTTTATCATAGATCATCTGAATAAATCCATTGAACTTCCGGATACCGACATGTTCTCCCATTTCCAGACATGATATCCTGTTCCATTTCTGATCAGCAGGTATATCCCGGTAATCTTTACATAGTATTCTCGCCTGATCATTACTTAATCCATGATCTTTAATTTGCTGCATGCCCCATTTTGTACCTTCCTTAGCTATTGTCACACCGGTAGAATCTGTATCAAAATATTTTGATGCATAAGTAACCAGGGTTCCCCATCCGCAACCTATATCAAGATATTTATCACCCGGCTCCATTCTGAGTTTACTGCAGACCATTTCCATCTTCCTGTCCTGTGCAGTTTCAAGTGTTTCAGTTTCAGGATCATTCCAGAATCCGCTGGTATAAACCATTCTCGGACCAAGGAAAGCTGCAAAAAAATCATTGCCTCTGTCATAATGCTCGCGTACAATACGCTCATCCTGTTTTCGCGAATGATTCAAAACTTCCGGTATAAAACGTGAAAATAAAAATCTGAAATGATCTCCTGTAAGACTG
>JAGPCH010000288.1 GCA_018058125.1 Ignavibacteria bacterium
AGAATTTATTTTAAAATTATGGGATTATTTTATTTATTGAAACTTTGTAAATATAACTCTTTTAATTTAAAATTAAAATTATTTTTTTTCATAATCTCTTATATACTTTTTAATTGCTTCAATCCTATTATCTGGGTTCGGATGAGTGCTGAGGAATTCAGGCGGATTCTGACCGCCGGATGCTTTTTTAAGAACTTCCATTACCTCAATCTGAGCTTCAGGATCATAGCCGGTTTCAAACAGATATTTTACTCCGTATCTGTCCGCTTCAAGTTCATCTTCCCTGCCGTATTTCATGTTAATGACCGAGCCGATATACTGAGCAATTGCATTCTGCATTCCGGGATTATTGGGATCCATCGTTGCAATAGTTCCGGCTGAAACTAACCCCTGTGTCAGTTCTTCTTTTGCCATGTGTTCGGCAGAATGTCTTCCAATAACATGACCGATCTCATGACCGAGTACACCTGCGAGTTCGTCTTCAGTTTTAAGCATATTCAGCAGTCCCATTGTAATAAAGATCTGTCCGCCCGGCAAAGCAAAAGCGTTAACCGTATTGGGATCGGCAAGGACATGAAAATCAAACTTGTATTTAGATCTGCCTGCTTCAGTACCGTTTACAATTTTCATTCCGACTCTGTCGACCATTGCCTGAACTTTCGGATCATTATATTCACCTCCCATTTGTCTGATCATCTGAGGGGCTGTCTGAAGACCGAGAGCTACCTCCTGCTCCTGTGTAAGGCTTACTCTCTGCTTCTCTCCTGTGATCGGATTTACTTCCGTCTTACTGTAATATGAGATCAATGCTACTGCTGCAATCACAATTGCTATAAGGAAACGCGGGTTTGATAATAATCTTTTTAACATATGTTATAATTTGATATTTTTAAAAAAATAAAATATAATATAAAGAAATATTACAATATTCTTTTAATCACTACAATTGTCCTGTCGTCGGAATAAACTCCGTGCGATGAAAATTTTTCCACTTCCTGTATAAGTTTGTTACAGATTTCTTTTGGATTGTTGTCTTTGTGTTTTACTATAAATTCCTTTATCCTGTCTTCACCGAAGAATTCAAATTTTTCATTTGTTGCTTCCACTATGCCGTCTGTATATAATAAAAGTATATCATTCTTTCTGAAATTTATACTGTCAGAATAATATTTCTGATATGGCGCAGGGCCAAGTACCGGACCTGTTGAAGAAAGCGAATCGATTCTGTTAATTTCAGACTTATAAAACATCGGTGGATTTTGACCGGCATTCACATACTGACAAAGTCCTTTTTTATCGGATATGAGTTCACAGTAAAACAATGTCACAAATCGCTCATAGGGGAATGTCTCATATACAAGATTATTTATGCGGCTTACCATTGCAGTCATTTTTGTCTGATACTCTGCTCCCATCCGCAATGCACCCGAAACGTAGAGTGACTGGGCAGCGGCAGAAAAACCTTTTGATGCAGCATCGCCAATAGCTACACCTACTCTTTCTTTATCATCACTTTCCAGATAATCAAAGAAATCACCACCTACTATTTTATCCGGCAGAGATAAACCGAACATTTCATAATTACCAAACTTCAATTCATGTTCGGGCAATATGCCTTTCTGAATTTCCCTTGCTTTCTCAAGCTCTACAATATTTTCCTTAGCACTTGACTCTATATATCTTGCCCTCAGAATTGAATTCAGAGTCATGCTGATTATGTTAAGCGCATTGAGCAGATCGCCTTCAAAGCTCTTTGCGTTGAGAGCGATCAAATACTGATAAAGATAATATTGCTCGCTATCAGGTGAGTTAATTTTAAATCGGTATCCGGCACCTGAAGCTGAATACTGATAGATACCTTTTTCAATAAGATATTCATCGGTCTCTTCGGCTATAACAGATCTGTATAATCCAACTTTCTTAAACATCGGGTATCTTTCAATCTGAACTTCATATTTATCTTTAATCAATTCAACTTCACCGCTTTGTTTTATAAGAATATATGCTTTCTTATCTTCGCTTAGTTTCCAGATCCTCCCTCCGATTATTTTTATCTCTTCATTGTTAATGATCTGCTGAAGGACGTAAGAAAGCAATTCATCATCACTGCCGATCTTCGGAGCTTCTTTCATTATGTTTTCAAGCGTTCTGTATAATTTTTTCTGTTCCATTAAAGTAATTTAAAATTCAATTTATTAAGCGTTCTTGGGTTTAAACTTTTCGTCAAGTATCGATTTGTTTCTTTCATAATATATGGATCCTAATTCAGCTCCTACTACGAATATCACAGAGATATAATAGATGTAAAATATACTTATAACGATAGTGGCATATGTACCGTAAATTTTTCCGTAACTGGCTATCTTAAGCACATAAATGGAAAACAGGTATTTTAACGCTTCAAAAAAAATAGCCGACATGAAGGATGAAAAAAGAATCACCTTTCTGTTATATTTCCAATGCGGCACTAAAGCATACAAAACATAAAACAGTCCGAATGACAAAATGAACGCTACAAATATAGGAATAAGTTTCTGAAAAAATGTCAGAATCACTATCTCTCCGAAAATTCCCTGAGAATATTCCTCAATGATCTGAAATCCGGATGTGACTGCCATTGATAAAATGAACAGCACTACGCTTATTATGACAAGTAAAAAATCCCTTACTTTACCTATGAAATAATTTAATTCTGTATTAACGTTATATATTTTCCTCAGAACTTCCCTCATCGCGCTGAAGAGTCCGCTGACTGTCCAGAATAATCCGGCAAGTCCGAGAGTACCTGTCAAAAATGTATTTGATGATAACTCCTTTGTCCTTTCGGTCAGCTCAAAAATGAATCTGTCCTTGTATTGCCCGGGAAGCGGAACAATACTGTTAAGATAATTTATTAGTTTTTCCTGTACTTCTCCGCTTTCGAGATAATATCCAAGCACTGTCAGTAGCATAAGAGTAAACGGAATGATACACATCAGGATATTAAAGGATATTCCCGAAGACATTATCCATATATGGTCAGTGTCAAATTTCACCAATAATACTTCTATGTAATGATATACAGTTTTATATACTTTTAGATTTTTTATTCCGGCGAAAATTTTTTTCATTCAATGTTTTAGTGTCAAAATAGGGGCGTGATAAATTTGTTATTCCAGCTTTCCGGTCTTAGCTTCTATAGTGGATAAGAACTTTTCGTCAAAAACCGTTTCAACGGTTTTTAGTATGTAGTCGGACGTTATTACATCATCGGAAATGTGATCTGATTTTTTTCTTACATTCAGATATGCCTGCTCGGTACCTTTCCCGCTTTTTAAAGGTCTCAGAAAATCCATTCCCTGTGCCGCGCACATTATCTCAATTGCTATTACTTTTTTTACATTGTTCACTACGTCAAAGCATTTACGGGAACTTACCGAACCCATGGAATTATGATCTTCCTGATTTGCACTTGTCGGAATTGAATCAACCGAAGCAGGGTGACACAGTACTTTATTCTCACTTACTAAAGACGCTGCTGTGTACTGAACAATCATTAGTCCTGAGTTAAGACCGGCTTTTTCTTCATCTACCAAAAATCTCGGCAGACCGCTCAGACTGCCGTCA
>JAGPCH010000289.1 GCA_018058125.1 Ignavibacteria bacterium
ATCCTTTAGTTCATATTGATATGTTTCTTCCGATTCGGGTTTATAGCTCTCAAACTGGATCTGTACGAAACGAAAGATCTCATCTTCATTATAATCCGAAAAAAAGAATACCTGAGCATCAGATTTTTGCTCGATTGTAAAAGACGTATCTGCTAAGAATGGAAGATCTTTAGTTATGTTAAAAGTACCTTCCGGTGAGGAAGATGAAGTGAGCTCATTGTCTTTTACCTGTCTGACTTTAGAAGTAGTAGAGGTAGTGGTTGGCTTTGTTGTAACTGATTCAGGTTCATTTTTCTGACATCCTGAGATTAAAATTAAAAAGCAAATAAACGGGATAAGCGAAAACTTATTAAATGATTGTGACTTTAACATAGAATAAATTAAATTGATTTAAGGAGTTAAAAAATTTAATGAATGTTCAATTTAACTTTTCAGAGATGTATATTCAACATTGTAAGCAAAGTCAGAATGTCAATATCACATTATTTGATACTGATTCTGAATGAATGTATTCCGGTTACTATCTGAGATCTTTTGAACACTGAAAGTAAGTTTCTGATGAATTTACCTTCGAAGCAAATCTAATCTATTTTACAGAATCGTCTGTTTTCGGTTCATCAAATGCAGAGTCCACAGGTTCCCAAAGCTCTATCTTATTATTCTCCGGATCCATTATGTGAATGAACTTACCGTATTCATAAGTTTCGAGCGAATCAACTATGGTTACTCCTTCCGACTTAAGCTGCTCTATAAGATCTTCTATATTCTCAACTCTGTAATTTATCATGAAATCCTTTTCGGAAGGTTCAAAATATTTGGTATTATCCGCAAACGGACTCCACTGAAGATAACCTGCCATTTCAGGATCATTTTCGAGACGGAATTTAAACATTGCTCCATACTCATCTGTTGGTATTCCCAGATTTTTGCTGTACCATTCCTTTGTAGCCTTAGTATCTTTGCTTTTAAAAAATATGCCTCCGATACCGGTGACTCTTCCTTTTTTGGATTCTTCTTTTTTCATTTCCTGTATTTTTTGATTTAATTGTTTTTCTGCAGAGAGATTATTCTGAATATTCCAGCCAATTAATACTAAGACTGAAACAAAATAAAATATAATTTTTCTCATAACCTATTTTTTAATTAATGTTATGACAAAATAATAAAAATTTATCAGAAACATTATCACATATTATTTTTTTTAGATAAAAGCTATTTTCAACACTGAATTATGAAAATTTCCTATATAATATTATACATTATCAGCGCTTTGATATTACTGATCGCTTTGCTCGGCAATTCGACTGCAAAACCGCTGTTTAATAAACTATCTGAAAAGACGCTTTCACTTTCGGGATTTGACAAAAGCTATGTGGAGTCTGCCGATAACCAGATTGATGAACTTATATACAAATCCAAACAGATCGAACTTCAGATCGAGAAGATCAAAAAATTCTTCTCTTCGGATAAAGTAGATGAGAATTTATATAAAAAAGAGAAAAATATGATGCTTGAGAAAGCATTCTATGATCCGCTGATAATGATGTTCAATTATTTTTTCAGAATAAGCTTTGCATTCTTAGCGGTAATATTCTTTATGGGAGGAATGGTCTTTCATCTCGGGTACAGAAGCCTGGATCTAAGAAGGAGAGTAAAAAGACTGGAGTCACTGCTTCCGGCTGCAAATGACACAAATTTCAGATATTGATCTCAAATGACTAAAATCATAAAAGACATTGAAACGATCGTCAATGAATTACTGAATGGGAATGTTGCAGGGCTTCCGACTGAAACTGTCTACGGACTCGGCGCAAATGCTTTGAATGAAAATGCCGTTTTAAAGATATATGAAACCAAAGAAAGACCGAAGTTTAATCCGATAATTGTTCATGTAAACGATGTTGATGATTTTGAAAAGTATTCGGTGAATATTCCCGATGCAGTATATAAACTTGCGGAAAAGTTTTCACCCGGACCGATAACATACATTTTAAAGAAAAAAAATATTATCCCGGACATTGTAACTGCCGGGAATGACAGCGTGGGGTTGAGAATACCGTATCATAGTTTGTTCAGGGAAGTGATCAGAGAATCAAACTTACCGGTCGCAGCTCCATCTGCCAACAGAGCAGGGAAGATCTCGCCAACTTCTGCAGAGGATGTTATGAATGAACTTGATGGTAAAATTAATTTCATACTGGACGGCGGGAGATGTGATATAGGAATAGAATCAACTGTGATCAGCTTTTTAGATGAAATTCCGAAAATTCTTCGACACGGATTTATTACCAAAGAAGACATTGAAAAAATATCCGGGAAAATTAATGAACCGGAAAGCGGAACTATAATTTCACCCGGACAACTCAAAAGTCATTATGCGCCTTCGACACCATTGTATATTATAAAAGATATTAATGAAATTGAGAACAGAGCCGGTCTGAAGATCGGTGTATTGGATCTTTCAAAGTATTCCGGATCAAAAGAAACTGCGCTTAATCTTTTTTCTGATCTCAGAGAATTGGATAAAATGAAATATGATTTCATCATTACAAAAAAAGTCAGTGATGAAGGCATCGGAATTGCAATTAATGACAGACTGGAAAGAGCTTCCAGCGGAGGGTTAAAAGATATTAACTCCATTTTGATATCAAGGAAAAAGAAAAGTTATTCTGAAAAAGTTATTTAACGTTTACAATATTCACATAAAAAATGTCTGACAGAATTATAATAGACTTTGACGGAGAAGAGAAAGAGCCTGAAAAAAAGGCTGAAAAAAACGATCAGGATAGCAACAGGATTTTGATAGAATTTGATGATACTACTGATGAAACGGAAATGCAGCATCACGAAAAAAATCAGAAGGAAAATCAGAAAGAAGATCGGAAAGAAAGTCCGGAAGAGGCATTTTTAAAGACAAAGGTAAATTGTTTTTATAAAGGAAACTCATATTTAAATAACTCATTTAGTTCAAAATTAAAATTTCCCGAAGGAATAGATCAGAGTTTCAGGAAAAAATTCAGCAAGAATCTTAAAGATGAGTTCTTTAATTCCATACTTCAGAATAACAGGTATATCATTCTTTCATCGAGAAAAGGCAATATATATTTGATTGACAGAACAACGGGTTTCTCCGAAAGAAAACTTTCCTTTGATGACGAGTCATTCGAGAAGACCGGACTGGTGTATGAAAACACTATCTATCTGAATTCGCTTAGCAAAATATTCTGCATTAAGGAATCGGAAGACGGAGAGATCATTCACAAAGGAATTTACAATTCTCCCGACGGCTATTTTATCTGGAGCAATCTCAACAGATATAAGAATTATCTTGTATTCACAGAATACAGCATATCAGAAGACAAGGCTTTTATAAAAGTGCTGAATACCGAATCTGTCAGTCCTGTTTATGATTTTGAATTCAGCATCAAAGATTTCATTTCGGATAAATTGTGCATAGCCGAAGGCAAAGCCTATATGCTCTTTGACAATAAGATCCTGACCTATGATATTGATAAACTCTCCGCAACGATCAATGACTGTGAAGTTAAAACCGATGAAAATTCTTTTGTTTTTTATTTGAATTACAGGTTATATATTACGTC